>QWJF01000014.1 GCA_009391835.1 Chloroflexota bacterium
CAGTCCGGCCCGTATCAGCCATCCCGCGCTCTTTGAGAAATACCTCGGCGGCCCAGCCCGCCGCCCGCCGGGCACACACGCGCGCCATACCCGCATTGCCGCGTGCCAAAGCTGCCTGCCCTTGGGCAAGGTCCTTCTCGATTTTCGCCCGTGTTTGTTTTCTGAGGGTTTGAGCCTGGCTGCCCACGCGGGCTAGTACCAGTAAATCTTGAGCACCGGATCGATGCGTAAGGAATCCGGAATGCCGTCTGTATCAGTTTGATTCTCGAATTGGAAGCTGAGCTGCATTTGGTTGGCCGAAAGCGCGCTCTGCACGGCATTGATCGCCGCACTGCCGCCAAAGGTCGCCCCGCCGCTCAGATCGCCCACGCTGCAGAAGCTCCAGAGCGGCCCGCTGCTCGTGGCGTTGTAATCCGATCCGTCCAAGGCGCCGGCATAGGAGAGATAAACGTTAAGGCAGCCCAGTGACCCAAAGGGATCCCCGTTCACGGTGAAATCCGGGCTCATTTGCAAAACTACGCTGGTTACTGTGGAGGCATCCGAAAGGTTGCCGAAGTTGTAGGTCAAGATCGCCTGCAAACCGCGGTTCTGGGCGTCGTCGCCCGAAATACGCGCGCTGCCTGTGCCCTTATCGCTGGTTACGTGACCGCCAACAGATACTGCCACCTGGCGCTCGCGCGAAGTTGGCGTGGGCCCCGGGATGCTTACCCGCACCCAGAAGGTATCCACGGAGCTAGGGCCGAAATAATAGCCATCCGGCGTTTGGATGGACCAGAAGCCGATGTGGCCCCCAGGCTCATAGGGCGCCACCATGTCCAGCGCCAGATAGACTGATTCGCCCGGAACCACCCAGCCATCCAGCGGCGTGTATTGCAAGGCGTTCATCGAATCTCCGTGGTGGAACACCAGCGCGTAATCTTCCGTCCAGGTGCAAGTGCCCGTATTGGTGAGCAGCCAGGCTTTGGTGAAATTTTCGCCAGGGGAAAGTACAGTATCGTCCGGGATGGTCTCGTCAGCCAGAGAGGCCGAAAGGCAGGCGCCGCCGCCCGGGAGAGGAGAGGGGGTTGGCTGCCGCGTGGGCCGCGCTGTCTCGGTCGGGGCTGCCGTTGGTGTGGGGCTGGCCTGTTCGGCCAGTCCTGTCATCTGCACTGCCACCATTGTCTCTGCGATGGATTGGGCCGTGCCCAGCACGGCTTCCCCATTGGCCTCGGCGCTGCCACGCCCCACCAACAGGATCGCTAAAATGACAACTAGTGCAGAGAGCCCCACGACGGGCCATTGCGTTTTAATATCGAAGTTCTTGAGGTCCATACTGCCTCGGATTATAGCAACCCCCTCCGCTGGGCGCTGGCTCAGGCAGGCGTTAAAGAAGCTCTCATTTTCTTATCTGGCTTGACAGCCGCCTCTCCGACATGGTATATCAAGCCATAATGCAACGCGTTCGCTTTTCCGCCGTCTTGTCCACGGTCCCTAGCCCGGCCTCTGGCCGGTTTTTTCCTGCTTCGGGCTAGGGTCTGCGCGTGCACAGAGCCGCCATTTGATCGTCAACGCCCCGAGCACTCGGGGCGTTTTTCTTTTATCATTATGTCAAGGAGTTTGCAATTATGAAAATGAGTCATCAATTTGGCCTTACCCTGCGGCAGGCACCCAGCGATGCCGAAGTCGCCAGCCATAAGTTGCTCGTCCGTGCCGGCTTCATTCGCCAGTTGGGCGCTGGCATTTATTCGCTCATGCCGCTGGGTAAACGCTCGATCGACAAAATCGAAGACATGATGCGTGAAGAAATAAACGCCATTGGTGGCCAGGAAATCTTTATGCCCGTGGTCCATCCCGCCGACATCTGGCAGGAAACCGGCCGCTGGTATTCAATCGGCGACGAGATGAGCCGCTTCCAAGACAAGAACGGCCACGATATGGTGCTGGCGATGACGCACGAAGAAGTGGTCACCGATCTGGCGCGCCGCGAGGTCCAATCCTACAAGCAGCTCCCCATGCTCGTTTACCATATCCAGACCAAGTGGCGTGACGATCCCCGCCCGCGTGCCGGGCTGCTCCGCGTCCGCGAATTCACCATGAAAGATAGCTATAGCCTGGATAAGGACGATGCTGGTTTGGATCAACAGTATCGTGCCCATTACCAGGCCTATTTCAATATTTTCCGCCGCGCCGGGATCCCGATTATCGCCGTCAAATCCGATGTCGGCATGATGGGCGGCAGCATGGCCCACGAATATATGTATCTAACCCCTGCTGGCGAGGATACGCTCGTGCTTTGCGATGAATGCGGCTACAGCGCCAACCGGCAGATCGCCCGCTTTCAGAAGCCAGAACCCAACAAGGAAAAAGTCGCTGATCTCGAAAAAGTCGCCACGCCCAACACTTCCACTATCGGGTCGCTTGCCGAATTGCTGGGCGTGCCCAAATCCAAAACCGCCAAAGCGGTCTTCATGATGGCCAAGTTTGCCGAAGGCGAAAAGCAGACGGAGAAATTTGTGTTTGCGGTCGTGCGCGGCGATATGGACGTTAACGAAACCAAGGTGATCAACGCCATAAAGGCGCAGGAACTGCGTCCCGCTAACGAGAAAGAGATTGCCGCCAGCGGCGCTGTTGCCGGCTATGCATCGCCCATCGGTCTCAAGGATGTGCTTGTCGTGGTGGATGACCTTATCCCTGCCTCCGCCAATCTGGTGGCCGGCGCCAATGAATCCGGCTTCCATCTAAAAAACGTTAATTACGGTCGCGATTTCGAAGCGGACATCGTTGCCGATATTGTTGCTGCCGAGGAAGGCTTTGCCTGCCCCGAGTGTGGCAGCCCCTTGCGCACTTCGCGCGGCGTTGAGGTTGGTAACATCTTCAAGCTAGGCACGCGCTATAGCGCCGATATGGGCGCCACCTTCCTGGACGAAAATGGCAAGGAACAGCCGATCGTTATGGGTTCCTACGGAATCGGCAGCGGCCGTTTGCTGGCTTGCATCGCCGAGGACAACAACGATGTGCACGGCCTGATGTGGCCGATCACCACCAGTCCCTATCATGTGCATTTGCTTTCTCTACGCGGTGGCGAAGACAAAGCAAATGTGGTCTACGAGGAACTGCTAGCTGCCGGGCTGGAAGTACTTTATGACGACCGCGACGAATCCCCTGGCGTAAAGTTTAACGATGCCGACCTGATCGGTATTCCTATGCGTGTAACCGTTAGTGAGCGCTCGCTGAAAGAGGGTGGGGCGGAGCTTAAACTGCGCAAAGCCCAGGACAAGGAAATTGTCGCGCTGAACGAGCTGCTGGTCCGGATCCAGACCCTGAAAGCTGAATTGGAGGCGGAGATCGCCGCAACCGCGGCGAGCGAAATCTTCCGGGGCTAGCCCGATCCGTTTAGCAAAGCGGGTAGCATAGCAGCATGAAAATCGCACTCGCCTTAGGCGGCGGCGGCTCCAAGGGCAACGCCCACATAGGCGTGTTGCGCGTGCTGGAAAAAGCTGGCATCCGCATTGGCGCGTTGGCTGGTACGTCCATCGGTGGGCTGATCGGCGCCGTCTATCTGGCCGGAAACAGCCCGGATGGCATCGAGGAACGCCTCGCTGATATGGAATTTCGCCGCCTGTTTCGTCGCGGCCCCGAAGCCAATAACTCCCTTCTGGGCTTGGCTGGCGTCGCTGAATTGCTTTCCGAAATGATCGGCGAGCGCACCTTTGCGGATTTGCCCATCCCTTCGCGGTAACCGCGATGGATTTGATTACCGGCCAGGAAATCATTCTACGCCAGGGCCGCGTTAAGGACGCTGTCATGGCAACCATAGCCGTCCCCGGCATTTTTCCGCCACAAACCTGGGGCGAGTACGAACTGGTGGATGGCGGCATGAGCAACCCGGTTCCTGTATCTGTGGCACGTGGCTTGGCCCCCGGACTGCCTGTGGTTGCCGTGGTGCTGTCCAAGCCGCCCGAGCAGGGTGTGGAATTGCCTTTCACCAATCCCTTGTCGCCCATTCCGGTTCTGGAGCGCATTTCGCGCCTGCGCCTGGCCCAGGCTTTCAACACCTTTGCGCGCTCCGTGCTGGCGGGTGGCCGCCTGCTCACCGAAATGCGCCTCGCGGTGGAGAAGCCTGAAGTCATCATTCGCCCGGATGTGGACCATGTCGGCCTCCTGGAGCGTGTGGACGTGCACGAAATCGTGCAATTTGGTGAAGAGGCCGCCCGCAGGCAGCTTGGCGAAATCACTGCGCTGGAAGGTTGGCCAAGCAAAATGGTCGGTCGTCTTAACCTCGATCGGTTTTTCAAGCGCCGTAAAAAATGAGCTTCGATTTGCGTCGTTACGCCGGTCAAACCAACCGGCGCCTGCTGCTCGGTTTTTTCGTGATTCTCTTCCTGGTCGGCGATGGCTTGATTTGGTGGCGCTATGGATGGCCAGCCGCCCTCACTGGAGTGGTTTGTCTGCTCGGCGGTATAGCTCTGCTAGCTCTGATTGCTGGCCTGTTCTGGATCATGGATATTTTGGTAAAAAGGTATCGTGATTAACGAACCTGCTAATCTCCAACTGGAGGAGTGGTCGCTCAAAGTTCGCCGGCCTGAGGGCATTGGTCCCCATCCCGTGATTTTTCTGATTCACGGGTGGACTGGTGATGAACGCTCCATGTGGGTCTTCGCCTCCCGCCTACCCAAAGAAGCGCTGCTGATCGCCCCGCGCGCACCCTATATTTCCAAGCACCCCGAACATGGCGGCTACTCCTGGGTGGCCGAGCGCGACGATGGCTGGAGCAGCCTCGAAGATTTTGCCCCCGCCCAAATCGCTTTCAACGAAGTGCTGTCCGACCTGCCCGAACATCTTGATGCCAATCTCAACGCCTTCGATATGATCGGTTTCAGCCAGGGGGCAGCCTTTTGCTTTGGATATGCCCTGAAGCATCCTAAGCGAGTGCGCAAGCTTGCCGGCTTGGCGGGTTTTCTACCCGCTGGTTGCGAAGCTGTAGCCGCCGAGCAGCCCCTGGTGAATACACTTGTATTTATCGCCCACGGCGTCCAGGACGAAACCGTGCCGGTCGCCCGCGCCCGGCAGGCACGTGAGTTGCTGACGCAGGCCGGCGCTGACGTTCGATATTGCGAATCAGAGACCGGCCACAAGCTTGGCGCAAACTGCTTCTCTGAACTTGCCGATTTCTTCAAAAGTTAGCTGCTAATTCTCTAAACACGGACCGAATCGCCATCGGCTACAATAGAGGCAAATGGCTCCAAACAAGAAAACCAACCTGGATCGTGAGGACGAAGAACGGGCGGAAGCGGAGGGGATGAACTCGGCTGCTGATAAACCTGCCCAGAATGAAGCTGCTCCCAAGCATTTGCTCCAAACGCCCGAATTTCTCGATCAAGTGATTGAAGAGTTTTACGAAGATGAGTCCAGCCTGGCGACGATTGAGGATGCCGCCGCTGCGATGACTGAGCGCCTGGCGATGAGCGAATTTGCCGAGGCCCTCGAAAAGGATACAGAGGGCAAGCTCCGGGAGTATATTCAGGACCATCTCAATGCAGAGGAATGGCGCAAGCTTGAGAACGAAGAATTGGATCGCCAGATGCTCACCGACAAAAACATAGACGGCGCTACACCCGGCTAAAATCCCTCCAGCTGAAAAATCTATCTATCTGAATTGGGTTCCCCGTTTCGCTTAGAGCCAGCCCGGCTGCCCACTCGATTATAATTTGCCACATGCCCGCCCAAGATCAGAAAGCGCGCCTTGAACAACTGCGCGCCGAGCTCCGCGAACACAATTATCGTTATCACGTGCTCGATTCCCCAATCATCAGTGATCCCGAGTTCGACAAATTGCTCGCCGAACTGCGCGCCATCGAGGATGAACACCCCGAGTGGATCACCCCCGATTCGCCCAGCCAGCGCGCCGGCGCCCAGCTTTCCGAACGCTTCAGCAAGGTTCAGCACCCCGGGCCCATCCTTAGCCTCGCCAACGCCTTCGATCCCGATGATCTGCGCGCCTGGCACGCCCGCGTTGCCCGCCTGGATGCGCGCGTTGAAGAGGCTGAATTCGTCGTCGAGCCCAAGCTGGATGGGCTCAGCATCGTACTCCATTACCGGGATGGGCTTTTCGTTCAGGGTGCCACACGCGGCAACGGGGAGGTCGGCGAAGACGTCACCGCCAATTTGCGCACCCTGCGCGCCTTGCCGCTCCGCATCCCAGTGACCGCCGACGGCCCCGCTGCTCCACCTTACCTTGTGGTACGCGGTGAAGTGTTTTTCACCAAAAAGGATTTCGAGGCCCTCAACAGGCAGCGCGGCGCGGCAGGCGAGGAGCTCTATCAAACCGCGCGCAACACCGCCGCCGGTACGCTGCGCAACCTGGACCCCAGCGTGACCGCCGCCCGCTCACTCACTTTGCTGGTCTACAATGTGGTTACTTCGGAAGGGGAAATTCCCGCTACCCAGTGGGAAACGCTTGAATTTCTGCGCACCTTAGGCTTCCCGGTTTCCAAAGAATCTTTCCTCTGCCCGGATATTGAGTGCGTTGCCGACCAGTACGATCCCTGGATTGAGAAGCGCAACACGCTGCACTATGAAATTGACGGCCTAGTGGTCAAGATCAACGATCTGGGCCTCTCTGATGCGCTCGGCATTGTGGGCAAAGATCCGCGCGGCTCCATTGCCATGAAGTTCCCGGCTATCGAGGTCACCACGCAATTGCTGGACATCGGCGTAAACGTTGGCCGCACCGGTGTACTCACCCCCTTTGCCATGCTGGAGCCAGTTGAGATTGGCGGCGTTATCGTGCGCCAGGCCACACTGCACAACTTCGATTTCATCGCTGAAAAAGATATCCGCGTGGGCGACCGCGTGCTGGTCAAGCGCGCTGGTGACGTGATTCCCTATGTGATTGGCCCCATCTTGGCTGCTCGTAGCAGCAAAGAAAAGCCCTACCAGCCACCAGCCAAGTGCCCGGTCTGTGGCCAACCCGTCGAACATATTGAAGGCGAAGTTGCCTGGTATTGCGTCAACGCCGCCTGCCCGGAGCAGCTTGTTCGCAATGTCGAACATTTTGTGTCCCGCAGCACGCTGGATATCGTTGGGCTCGGTATCAAGATTGTTGAAACTTTCATCGCTGAGGGGCTGATCGAGGATGTCGCCGACCTGTACATCCTCGAGCGCGATCAACTGCTTGCCCTAGAGGGCTTCAAAGACAAGAAAGTGGATAATTTGCTGGCCTCGATAGAGACCTCCAAGTCCCGCTCACTTGGGCAGCTTATCTATGCCCTCGGCATCCGTGGCGTTGGCGAAGTGGTAGGCGCCGATCTCGCCACTAACTTCGCGGATCTGGATGCCCTCTCCAGCTCCAAGGTCGAAGATTTGGAGCAGATCGAGGGCATCGGGCCTAATATTGCCGAAGCCATCGTGGATTGGTTTCAACGCCCGCGCAATCAGGCAGTCCTCAAAAAGCTCAAAAAGGCCGGGATGTGGCCTAAATCCGATCTCTCCACAGCCCAGCAAGTCGGGCAGGGGGCACTAGCTGGCCTTACTTTTGTCGTCACCGGGACGTTACCGACCTTTAGCCGTAAGGAGGCCCAGGATTTCATTCGCGCCAACGGCGGCAAAGTAACTGGCTCAGTCAGCACCAGCACGGATTACCTGGTCGCCGGCGAAAAAGCGGGCTCCAAGCTGGCAAAAGCCGAGAGCCTCGGTGTGCCCGTCATTGACGAAGCCGCCCTCAAAGCGCTGGGCCGCTAGCTTCGTCGCCCTCCAGTTGACAGTTCATAGTCCCTGAGCTAAACTGCCAGCAACTGAGATTAGGAGACTGTATGGATTTACAGCGTGTCAATGATGCCGTGAGTAAGCGCATTCAGGCGATGAATGCAAGGGTGGACGAGGCAAAAGCCGCCGACCTGTATTATTACAATCAGCCGATCACCGAGATGCTCGGCGGCTCCAAGGTGCTGGTGCGCGGCCGCGAGATGGACATGTTCGCCTCCTATAGCTACCTGGGCCTGATCGGCCATCCTCGCATTAACGAAGCTGCCAAGAAAGCCATTGATAAGTATGGCACCGGCACGCACGGGGTCCGCTCACTGGCTGGCAGCCTGGAACTGCACCTCGAACTGGAGCAGACCATCGCCGATTTCAAACACGCAGAGGCAGCTATCACCTACACTTCCGGCTACGTCACCAACCTCACCGTGGTCTCCACGCTGATGGGCCGCCACGATTACGTATTCTCCGACAAGCTTAACCACGCCAGTATCGTGGATGGCTGCCTGATGTCCGGCGCCAAATTTTTGCGCTTCAAGCACAACGATCTTGACGATTTGCAAAAGCGCCTCGAGGCAGCCCCGCCCGAGGCTGCCAAGCTGGTGATCGCCGATTCGGTCTTCAGTATGGATGGCGACATTATTGATTTACCCCGCATGGTGGATCTGTGCCGCGCCCATAACGCCTGGCTCATGGTTGACGAAGCTCATTCGATTGGCGTGCTGGGCGCTACCGGACGTGGCATCGAAGAGCATTTCGGCCTTGGCGATGTAATTGATATCAAGATGGGCACCCTCAGCAAAACCGTCCCTTCGGTTGGCGGTTATGTTGCCGGCCGTGCGGATGTGATCAAATACCTGCGTCACGGCAGCCGCGCCTACATTTTCTCCGCTGCGCTGCCCCCCGCCCAGGCTGCCGCCGCCAACGAGGCCTTCAAGGTAATCCTCGACGAGCCCGAGCGCATTGACAAGCTGCGCAAAAATGCCAGTCAGTTTATTAATGGCCTCAAAGATCGCGGCTTCGATACCCTGTTTACCGAAACCGCCATCGTCCCCGTGCTCTGCGGCAAAGACGAACTCGCCTACGCCATCACCCGTGATGTCCAGAAGAAGGATATTTTCGTGCTTCCGGTTGTTTCCCCGGCTGTGCCAGAGGGCCTCTCCCGCCTGCGCGCCACCGTTACCGCAGCCCATGAAAGCGAAGACATTGAGCACGCCATGAACGTCATCGAAGAGGCCGGCAAAAACCTCGGCATCATCTAATTTCTTCCCCCTCTGATACACTGTGGGTCGGCTGAGCGCCGACCCTTTTCTTTTGGAAATTATGAATTCTTCCCAACTCATCCTCAAACCCGACCGCGAAAAATCCCTCATTCGCCGCCACCCCTGGATTTTCTCCGGGGCGATTGACCACGTCCAGGGCGATCCGCAATCCGGCCAAACTGTGGACATCTACGCCTCAGATAAAAGCTTCATCGCCCAGGCCGCCTACAGCCCCCAGTCCCAAATTCGCGCCCGCGTCTGGTCTTGGGATCCCGATGAATCGATTGATCCCGAATTCTTCCGTCGCCGCCTGACGCGCGCCATCCGGGCACGTGACCCCTTCCAAGGCGAATCCAACGCGCTGCGCCTGGTCTACGCCGAATCGGATGGCTTCCCTGGCCTGATCGTGGACCGCTACGCCGAGCAGCTTGTGGTCCAATTCCTCAGCGCTGGCGCCGAACTCTGGCGCGATGCGATTGCCGACCTGCTCCTCGAAATCACCGGCCTCACCAACGTCTACGAACGCTCAGATGTGGAGGTCCGCAATCTGGAGGGCCTGCCCCCCAACGAGGGCCCCCTACGCGGCGTCGCCCCAACCGACCCCATCGCGATTACTGAAAACGGCCTGCAATTAAACGTGGATATCGCCGCTGGTCACAAAACCGGCTTCTACCTCGATCAGCGCCGCAACCGATTGCGCGTCCGTGAACTGTCCAACGGCAAGGATGTGCTGGATGGTTTTGGCTATACCGGTGGTTTTGCCGTGAATGCGCTCAAGGGTGGGGCGGCTAGCGTTACCCTCGTTGAGGATTCTGCTGATGCCCTCGACCTTGCCCGCGCCAATATCGCCCTCAATGATTTGCCCGCCGAGCACGCTGATTTTCTGGATGGGGATATGTTCGAGGTCCTGCGCACCTTCCGAGATTCCCGCCGTGATTTTGATCTCATCATTCTCGATCCCCCCAAATTTGCCCCCATGCGTGCCCACGCCGAGAAAGCCGCTCGTGCCTATAAAGATGTCAACTTGCTGGCCTTCAAGCTCCTGCGCCCCGGCGGCCGCCTGGTGACCTTCTCCTGCTCCGGCGGGGTGGGCGCCGACCTGTTTCAAAAGATCGTTGCCGGAGCCGCCCTGGATGCCCATGTGGACGCCTGTATCCTGGAGCGCCTCGCCCAATCCCCAGACCACCCCGTGGCGCTGAACTTCCCCGAAGGCGACTATCTAACAGGGCTGATTTGCGAAATCAATTAGCTCGTCATTGCGACCGTAGCTCACCAAAAACCCACCCAAAATCCAAATTATTAGCAAATGCGCATAGCCGTTAGTCGCAAAACTCAACCCAGGCCCCCAATTCCAACTCCTTCAAAATTGAACTGATCCCCAGCTCCACTGCTTCTTCGCATACTGCCCCAAAGTCCACGTCTTCTTCCACGTACTCAATCGCTAGCACCGCCTTGCCTGCTGCTGAGAAGGGCGCTGTGTCAGCGCACCAGCCCTGCGCAAAGCAACTCTCCACCAGCATCCAATCAAATGTGCCCGCCAGGGCTTCCGCCAATTCCGGCGCGTTTTTTAGCCCGATTCCCAGCCCACGGGCATGCGCCTGTTCGGCCAGCCGGCGCGTATAAGCAAGCGCATCTGCGCGCGATAAATCAAATCCGGTTTCGTTGGTCCAGCCGTCCACGTTATCCGCGTCCACTCCGTCAAAGCCTTTGGCCGCGCAGAGGTCCAGGCGTGCCTCCATCAGCGGTCCCAGCGCATCCAATTCGCGGATATCCAGCCAGCGTTCTCCCTCCCATTCAGGGTAGGCATCCCCCAGCAACGCATCCGGAAATTCACCGGCATCCGCGCGCCAATCCTCCCAGGTCCCCGCGCTGATGTAGCACACCGCTCGCCGATCCTCCTGGTGCAGGAAAGCCACCACCTCGGCTGCGGTATCGAACAAATCCAGGAAATACACGTCAACGTCGTAACTGGTATACAACTCCTCGGTGAATTGGATTTGCCAGCTTAGCCCCGGCTCCGGTGTCCACCAGCCTTCGGCATCATTGGTGGCATTCGCTCTGGCCGTGGACGTAGAAGTGGGGCCTGTTGCCTCTGTAGGGCTGGCTAATTCGTTCGTTGCTGGGCTGCACGCACAAAGCGCCAACACTATAAAAAGAGGTTGCCAACGCATGAGCTTAGTGTACAGGCAATCAAACCCTACATACAAATTCATCCTTACATCGCCTAGTAAATCAGAAAAAAATCATCTCAGTCATTAGCCAAATCCGCAATATGTAGGGTGTGTGAGTCTCGCCAATGCAAAAGACCCGCTGCATGGCAACGGGTCTTTTGCGTGGTGGAGATGGCGGGAATCGAACCCGCGTCCGAAAGATTAAGCACACGAACATCTACGAGCGTAGTCGCTTGTGCTTGTCGCGCCCACGCCCACAACCGACGAAGGTTACGCGGGAGCCAGCCACTAGGTCTTGAGCGCTCTTAGTGGCGTTGAGCGCAGCACTCTGGCATTGTGTCACTCAGCCCCAACCCAGCCAGAGGGAGGGCCAGGTGAGCGCGGCTCCTGGGAGCCGAACAGTTCTAGCTAGCCGGTATTACGCGGCGAGCGGTAGAGCTGCGTAGTCAGTGCTTTTGGCACTTAGTTGTTGCGCGGATTTTACGAGTTCGGCGCCTCTCGGCTCGCAGTTCGGTACCAGCCTCTTCCGTCGAAGCCAGTCATCCCCAAGCAAGAATATTGTAGCATGTACGCATAAAAGCAGTATTAGATCAGCCAATCTCAGCCCTTTCTCACTTGACAGATAGATAGCCATCTATTACACTTTGACATAGATGGATGTCTATCTAACAACAGGAAAGGAGTGACCCCATGCGATTCGAACAGGATCAAGAGCTGGCTGTTTCCGGCGGCGATTGCTGCGGTGGCGGCGGCGGCTGCTAACCAACCAGACCATTACCGGGCAGCCCTAGGGCTGCCCGGTGCTCATTAAGAAGATCACTTCGTAAGCTTACCTTGCTCCAGTAATTCGATAGAACTCGGCCCCACTTGGGTTCGAAAGACTGGCTTGGTTTGAGCTTGTACCGCATCCAGAATTCGCACCCGTTGTTTGGGTGATAATTTTCCTGGCAACTGATCCACTGGGAAATAAACGATTTCATCTGCTTCCTCGGTCAGTATTGGTTCCCCTCCGATAATCTCACACAAAAAACCAAAGACTACTTCGTTCTTTTGTGGCTTGCTATAAATCCCTACTAGGGATCGCGGTTCCACTTTAAGCCCCACCTCCTCGCGTGTTTCACGCACCGCCGCATCCCAGGGACTTTCTCCATTCTCCACTGCCCCTCCAGGTAAATTCCATAGGTCGTAGTCCCTGCGGTGGCATAGCAGCACTTTCTCCCCTTCAAAAATTATTGCACACGAGGCCAATTGAAAAACGCCCATAAATAGATAATAATCCAATCTGCATTCAAACAATTGCAAAGGTCTTTGGTAGCGCTGCCCGCAACTAGTATCCACGCTACAATTTGCGACAATGAAAATCCTCTCCCTCAGCGACCGCGTCATGGAATTCATCTACGCTGCCAGCGCCCGAGAGCGCTTCAAAGACATTGATTTGGTCCTCGGATGTGGCGATCTGCCCTATTACTATCTGGAATTCCTGGTCGATATCCTCGATAAACCGGTACTGTTCGTGCGCGGCAACCACGGTCAAAAGGTGGAATACACTCATCGTGGCGAGCGCCGCAGCCCTTGGGGAGCCATTGATCTGCATGCTCGCATGCTGAACATCCAGGGCCTGCTCATCGCCGGCTTCGAGGGCTCTGTCCGTTATCGGCCCGGCCCCTTCCAATACTCGCAAGGCGAGATGTGGGTCAAAGTGTTTGCCCTCATCCCCCGTCTGCTCTGGAACCGACTCGTACACGGCCGCGCTTTGGATATCCTCGCCACCCACGCGCCCGCTTGGGGCTTGGGTGATCAGGAAGATCCCGCCCATCGCGGCTTCAAAGCGTTCCGCTGGCTGCTCACAACCTTTAAGCCCCGTTATCATTTTCATGGCCACGTGCATATTTACACCGACAACACCCCCCGCATCATGCATTTCGAGCAAACCGAAATCCGCAACACGTTCGAATATATGGAAACTGAATTGGAAATCCCAGCGCTAAAAGGTGAGCGACAAGATGGATAGCCCCTCCCGCTATTCCTCCGCTGTTATGGATTTCCGCCGCGCCCGCCGTCGCGCCGCGCGCCAGGAATTCTTCAGCCGTTTTACCGGCCGCTCTTCCCGCCTTGTCCCCTTTGAAGAAATTCGCCAGCGTATCGGTGCGGAAAACTTTTTCCCCCGCCGACTTGAAGATATTCCTCTGGATGCCATCATTGGCAGCGTCGGCCGCTACGAGGATTTCAACCGCCAATTTCTCCCCCGCCTGGAAGCCCAGCAAAGTCGCTGGGCGCGCGTCCGCCTCGCTATTGAGGAGCGTGGCCTGCCGCCTATTGAGGTCTACAAACTAGGCGAAGTCTATTTTGTGATGGATGGTCACCATCGCGTGTCAGTGGCTCGCCAGGTGGAATCAAAAATGATCGAAGCCTACGTCACCGAGATTCCCACCAAAGTGACACTCTCCCCGGAGGATGACGCTGACGAGATCATCCTCAAAGCCGAACATGCCGGTTTCCTGACCGATACCCACCTGGATGAATCGCATCCGGACATCGAACTGCGACTTACGCTCCCCGGCCGCTATCGCGACCTGCGCGAGCACATCGCCGTCCATCGCTACTACCTGAGCCAGGAGCAGGATCGCGCCGTGAACGAGTCAGAGGCTGCCAGGAGTTGGGTCGATAATGTGTATCTGCCGGCGGTTGAATCGATTCGCCGCCGCGGCTTGCTGCGTGATTTCCCCAACCGCACCGAAACCGACCTATACCTCTGGCTCATGACCCACCGCACCCAACTCACCGAATCCCTCGGCTGGGAGCTGGAAACCGATGAAGCCGCTGCCCATCTGGGCCAACGCTTCGGCCTCCGACCCGGGCGCATCCTTAAGCGCTTCGGGTTGTTCCTGAAAGATGTGCTCACACCGGATAGCCTGGAATCCGGGACGGCTTCCGGCGAATGGCGTGCCGAGCGCACCAACCCGGAGCGCCTATTCGGCCGCGTGCTGGTTGCCCTCAGCGACGATCCCGAAAACTGGCAGGCTCTCGATCAAGCCCTGATCCTCGCCAGCCTCGAATCCAGCACGCTGCGCGGCTTACATGTAATCCCAAAGCGGACCAATGTGGATGAGGCCACTGGTAACCGTATTGAACGCGAGTTTTTCAAACGCGTTGAATATAGCGGTGTTCCTGGCCGCGTAGTCTTTGAACACGGGCAAGTTGCCCGCGAAGTGGAGCTGCGTGCCCGCTGGAGCGATTTGGTTGTCCTGCACCTCAAGCATCCCCCGGGCGAAGCCCCGCTGGAGCGCCTGCGCTCTGGCATCCGCATTCTCATTCAGCGCAGTTCGCGGCCCATCTTGATCGTGCCGCATGTCACCAAATTGACGCATGCCTTGCTGGCCTTTGATGGCAGCCGCAAATCTGTCGAGGCTCTCTTCGTTGCCGCGCATGTTGCCCAGCGATGGGGCGCGCGCCTCACCGTGCTCACCACCCAGGAGCACGAGGAGAAGACGGAGAAGATTCAGTTGGATGCCCGCAAGTATCTGGCGAACTATGGCGTCGTAGCCGATTTCATTCAAGGATCGGGCAGCGCAGGTGAAGCGGTTATCAGCACGGTCAAAGAGCGCGGCTGCGATATTATTTTGATGGGCGGCTATGGAGCTTCGCCGCTGGTCGAAGTTGTGCTCGGCAGCACTGTAGATCACGTATTGCGCGCTGCGGTTGTCCCCGTGCTGATCTGCCGTTAAATCTCGTTTCTAGCGCTTAGCGCATCCAGCTTTTCCACCTCTTCACTACTCAAATCCCAACCCAGCGCGCCTGCATTTTCTTCAGCCTGGCGGCCATTCTTGGCCCCCGGAATGGGCAACGTGCCTTTTTGGATCGCCCAATTAAGCGCCACTTGGGGCGCGCTTTTCCCCCCGTGCTGCGCGCCAATCCGTTGCATTTCGCTGGATAATCGCGCCCCGCGTGCCAACTCATCCTCACCAAAGCGCACGCGCCGCGCCCCCGGAGGCGGGCTCTCCGGCCCGTATTTGCCTGTCAGCAGTCCCTGTGCCAGGGGGCTGTAGGCGATCACGGTGACGTCCAGCGCCTCGCACAGCGCCAGATGGCCGTTGAATTCCGCTCCGCGTCGTAGCAGGCTGTAGACGATTTGGTTGCTGGCCAGTTTGTGGCCGCGCGTCTCCAAAACCCGGTGGGCGCGCTCCAGTTGATTGTAGTTGTAATTGGAAACTCCGACATGTTGGATCAAGCCCGCTTCTTTTGCGTCAGCCATTGCGTGCATCCAGCGTTCAATCGCCACCGGTGGGGAGGGCCAGTGCATTTGGTAGAGGTCAATTTGTTCCACATCCAGCCGTTGCAGGCTGCGTTTCAAGGCGCCCCTCAACGTGCCCGCCCACAGCCGCCAGGGGTAGGGGAAACACTTGGAGGCGATAAAGACCTCGCCCCTCTGCACCGCAGCGAATTTGCCCAGCAGGCTTTCGGAACGGCCCGTTCCATAAATCTCGGCCGTGTCAAAGAGCCGGATGCCGGCTGCCAGGCTCACGTCGAAGGCGTCGCGGATATCTTGTTCGCCGTAGCCGCTTCCGTAGTTCCACACCACGCGATCACCCCAGGCCCAGGCCCCCAGGCCGAGCGGTTCGATAGCTGGGCCTTGATCGCCCAATCGGATATTCTTCATACTCCCGTTATATCCCTTTTGCTTGACATTTTCATGAAGTCCTCTATAATTTAGGCATGCCTAAATATATGGAGTAAATAACAATGACAACCGAAACACAAATTCGCATCATTGCTGCCATCCTGCTGGTGGTCACCTTCGCGATTTCCGGCTATTACCGCCGTAAGGCGGAGCAAAGCGGTCAGTCTGGGGATGTAGATTTTAGCCAGGAAAAAACTTGGGTGTATCGCCTGAGGGTGGGGGGCGCGCTGCTTGGCTATGGCACGATGTTGGCTTATCTGATCTACCCGCCGCTGGTCGCCTGGGCTCAACTTGACTTGCCTCTTGCGCTGCGCTGGGGCGGATTAGCCTTCATGGCCCTGATGCTTCCCGGGATCTACTGGCTCTTCTCGCACCTCGGCAACAACGTGACGCCCACAGTGTCAATCCGCAAGAAACACAAAATGGTCACTACCGGGCCCTATCGCTACATTCGCCATCCCCTTTACACCTTTGGCTATCTGACCTTTGTCGGCATGTCTTTGTCAGCCGCCAACTGGTTTATGTTTGCCATGCTCACGCTGGGGACCACCGCGGTGCTGGAACGCACCCGACAGGAAGAAGCTAACCTGTTGGAGCGCTTCGGCACTGCCTACGACGAATATATGCAGCGCACTGGTCGCTTCTTACCCAGGATATCTCGTTAAGTTTTTAGAGGGACAATGCGGAGGCGAAAAGCACAACCGCAATCACGAGTACAAGGGCGAGGCTTGCAATTTGCAGGCCTCGCCTTATCGTTTGGCTGCTTTCGCGCGCCCGCCCCAACAAAAATACGATCCCCAACAGGCCGCCGATGCTAAACGTGTAGAACCCTGCCAGAAAGGTAATCGCATGCAGAAGTGAATTCCCTAGCGCATCCAGCAGCAGTGGCCCCAATACAAGCGACCAGTAGAGATAAGATCCAGGGCTCAGAAATAGCATCGCCGCGCCCATCAAGAATCCCCGCCGCCCCGTGCTGGGCTTTATAGCATCTTGTGAAGCTCCTTTGTTTCCCGAGCGTAGTTCCTGCCACAGAGTCCAGGCCAGATAAAGCAGCAGGAAGGCCCCTCCCAACTGCACAACATCCAGAAATCCTTCGGGAACTTGCTTCAGGACAAAGACCAGTACGAACGCGATCGGGATGTCCGCCACCAGCGGCGCTAATGTTACAGGCGCAGCCCGTTTCCAGCCGCCCAGGAGACTCTCAGCGATGATCAACGATTGAAAGGGCCATGGACTGATGGCTGCGCTGAGGCCTAGCAGCGCACCTTGCACGAGAAAACCAAGCATAAGGCCCGATTATACAACCGGCCTTATGAAGGTTTGATCTGTAGAGTTTGTGCTAGCGGGTCAAATGGATCGTGGCCACCAACGGCAAATGATCCGAAGCCGTGCTGTGCGGGATCGCGAAATCGCTGTAGCCGAGGTCCGGGCTCACCAGGATGTAGTCAATTTGGTGGTCCGGATTAGCGGAATAGTACGTGTAAGTCGGCTGGTCGCCGATTTCAGCCGAAATATCCACCAGGCCGTTCTCCACGAGCAGTCGAATGGGATCTTCATCCGGTTCGGCGTTCAGATCCCCCATCACCACGGTGCTGGCTTGATGATTCCAGGTGCTCAAGATTGCGGATGCCTGCACCAGCCTTGCCTCGCCTTCATTATCCGCCGCGCTGAAATGGGTGGCGATTACGGTCAGCGCATATCCATCCACATCAATGCTGGCTTGAATATGGCCGCGCGCCAGCAAGATGTCGTCAGGCGGCAGGGTCAGCAGCTCAAAGCTGGTCACTGGGTAACGGCTGAAGATTGCGTTGCCCCATTGGGCATCCGCGGTCGGCCCCCACACGTAGGCCATGTCCAGGCGCTGTTCGAGCCAGGAGAGCATGTCTACCGCACCCCAGGTCAACCATCCACGGGAGACCTCCTGCAGCACGAGCACATCCGGGTTTTGCGCTTCAATCACCAGCGCCAGCGCTTCAAGGTCCAGCCGGCCATCCGTATTCACCGCATTGTGCAGGTTGTAATCCATCACCTTCACGCTGTTGGTGCCCGCTGGCGCGCTCTCGTAGCTCGGGGATTTCCAACCCAGCATCAGGAGCAGCGGCACCAGGGCTAATAGCCCCGCCGACCATGCTAGAGACGCGTTGGGTTTTGTTTCGCTTGTTCCTCGATCCACACGACCCAACATTAATAGCGCAGCAATCAGAATCGCGGCAGCGGGCGGCAGCATCCACGGCCTCACGCCAAGCGCCAAGTCATAAGAAGCGTAGTACAGGAAGAGCAATAGAACGAAAATCACCTGGCCAAAACCAAACATCAAGCTGGTCCGCAGCAAGCCCTGCGCGCCGCGTTCTTCCCCCGAGCGCTGGAAAATTGCCATCACAAAGCCGTAGCTGATCACTTGCCCAATGAGCACCCATATCGCAGATACCAAGCCACCCGGCGCGTTGCTTTGCAGCAAGACCACGATCAACACGGCTCCGCTAATCAGCAGGTTGCTGAACTTCCGCACCCGCCTAGCAAGTCTCCCGGCAAAACCCAGCGCAAGCGCGTTGCTGGATAGCAAGAGCAAGCCCGCGCCTGGAATTTCCCAGCCGGTGAGTGAGCCGATCAAACCTACGTTCTGGAAGATCAGCACCTGCAATAGCATCCACGGCCCAATCGCCATTAGCCCGCGATTGACCGTCCAATTGCCGTCCAGCGCTGCGCTTTCATCAACAGTTCTTTGCAATGCCCAAAGTAGCAGGCCGGCAAAGAACAGCACGATTCCCAGCGGTAAAAATCCGGGCAGCCAGGAAAGATCTACGGTCTTAAAGCCGATGAACAGCGCCGCGTCTAAGGAAAGTCCCAGCAAGAACGCGCTGCCAAGTTGTGTGCTGGCATCCCCACCACGCGCGCGCGCCGCGCCGATTGCCAGTGACACGTAAATCAGGAATAGCACCACTCCGGCTTCGGAGAGATATAGGTCAATGGCTGCGCTGCTCACCACTTGCTCGACCACGCGCACCACAGCTAAGCCCCCAACGGCCAGCCATAGGGCATTGCGTGTGCCCAGCCCGCGGTTCACAACAAAGGCCAGGAAGCTCAGTGCAAAGATGCCCAGCGCCACTGGCGCCAGATCCAGCGAAGCCACATCCTGCGAATCGCGCAAGTAGCCCACGAAGCCCACCAGCAGCACGCGCAGCTCTTGCATACCAAATACCGTTGCAAGCATCGGTACCAGCCACCGGAGTCCCTGTGCGCGCCAATCAGATTGCAGCGTTTTAATCATCATCTCTCCTCAGGTTTTTTTGCCGTTTGGCGTCCAATTCGTAAACTTTGTTCGGGTGCTGCATGTATTCGCGCACGCCACCTGTGGTGCGCAGCTTGTGCAAAATATCCGGGAAGCTGGCCAGCAAAACCACAATAAATAAGCCCAGCACGAACCAGTGGATTTCTGCCCCAAGCCTCAAAATTTGGAGCGATACAAAGAAGGTGATAAATCCGATCAGCGCCGTCAGCAAGATATTCTTGGTAGTCGACAAAACCGTCATCGCCACCGCAAAGCCGATCAGCCCCACTGCGGGAGCAACCCAAAGGAGCGCCCCCAGCGCGGTGGCCAAGCCTTTGCCGCCCCGAAAATTCAGCCAGATGGGCCAGTTATGCCCCGCCACCGCGGCCATCCCGGCGAAGTATGCCAGTGGAAACTCAATGCCCAGCCCGCTTGCCACAGCCATCGCCGCCGCGCCCTTGGCCACATCCAACCCGCTCCCCAGAAAGCCCCAGCCTATCCCAAGATTGCGCGTCAGGTTGCGCCCGCCTACATTGCGGCTGCCTACCGTGCGCAGGTCAATCCCCTTTACTCGGCTGGCGATCAGATATGCAAAGGGGATGGAGCCGAGCAGATAGGCGATTAGTAAGCTGACCAAAAATGTGAAGTTCATAGAGCCGTAATTATAAAGCGACTTTCCCCGCTGAACGAAAAACGGGGTGGCATCGCCACCCCGCAAAGGATCAAATTCTTTTGCCTAGCTACTTACTCGCACCGGCTCGCCGTGGATGAATTCTTCCGTCATCCGGTGGGCGATGTCGTCCGCAAACTGCTTCGGCGGAGTCTTCATGAAGTACGAGGAGGGCCCAACCAGCGATCCGCTAAGTCCCCGATCCAGCGCCAACTTGGCGCAGCGCACCGCGTCAATCACCACCCCCGCCGAGTTCGGCGAATCCCACACTTCAAGCTTCAGTTCCATCATGAGCGGCACGTCCCCAAAGGCGCGCCCCTCCATGCGAATATGGCACCATTTGCGGTCGGTCAGCCACGGCACATAGTCGCTTGGGCCGACGTGAATGTCTTCCTTGTCAATGTCATAGGGCAGCATGGAAGTCACTGCGCCGGTCTTTGAAATTTTCTTCGATTCGAGTCGCTCGCGTTCCAGCATATTGTAGAAATCCATGTTGCCCCCGAAGTTCAACTGGTAGCTGCGGTCCAGGTGCACGCCTCGGTCAACGAATAGCCGGGTCAACACCCGGTGCGTAATGGTGGCGCCCACCTGGCTCTTGATGTCGTCGCCAATGATCGGCAGCCCACGCTCCTCGAAGCGCTTGCTCCAGTAATCCTGGCTGGCAATGAATACGGGTATGCAGTTCACGAATCCCACCCCGGCATCCAGTATCTGCTCCACGTACCACTTAGTCGCCATCTCTGATCCCACCGGCAGGTAGCTCACCACCACATCGGTTTTCGTGTCCTTCAGAATTTGGATAATATCGTCCGTGGGGCCCGGCGCTTTTTCGACCACCTCGCGCACGTACTTGCCCAAGCCATCGTGGGTCATGCCCCGGTGAACGGGGATGTCCAAGTAGGGTACATCCGCAAATTTAATCGTGTTGTTCGGGTAGGCGTTGATTGCCTCGCTCAGGTCTTTGCCCACTTTGGTGGACACTACATCAAAGGCCGCAGAAAACTCGATGTCGCTAACGTGGTAGCCGCCCAACCGGGTGTGCATCAAACCCGGCACTTCCTGGTCGTCTGCCGCATCCTTGTAGTACTCAACGCCCTGTACCAGGGCCGAAGCGCAGTTGCCCACGCCAATGATTGCCACACGCACTTTATTGCTTTTTTCAGCCATATGCTCTACCTCCAGAACTCGGTGATTATATCGTGGGGCCGGTTCCTACCGCATCTTACTTTTTCGTGCTTCTAAGTTGTATTGTTAGGGTTGCTGACTAATCCTTAATAGGTACAACTGTTCGGGCTAGCTTGTTTCTTGTATTGTTGAGCAAAGGTGAAACCTGGTAGTGGTCCATTTCGCTATCTGGATAGGGACGAAAAAGCGAAACCCATTTTTGTGGTTCTTGTTCATCCATGCTCAGCCAATCGGGAAACATTTCAGGCGAGACAATGACTGGCATCCTATGGTGGTAGGGGTGAATGAGATCATTGGGTTCAGTTGTAATAATGGCAGCCGTTTCGACCAGCTGACCGGAAGGAGATTTCCAACTCTCCCAGATGCCCGCGAGCGCAAAGGGCAGTCTATTTTTCATAAATATGCGATAAGGAATTTTGGGTTGTCCTTTTGGCACTTTGGGCCATTCATAAAACCCAGTCACCACAATTAAACATCGTTGTCGGCGGATTGCCACCCGAAAGGACGGTTTATCGCCGATTGTTTCTGCCCGTGCATTAAACAATTTGTTTCCAATTTTTTCATCTTTTGCCCAATGGGGAATCAATCCAAATCGAAAGAAGGTCAGTTTTTGGTCAGCCGTGTTTGGAATAACTGGGATCGGGTCCGTGATTCGAAGGTTAAAAAGCGGTTCGAGTGGTTCGAATTCGTTCTCGAAATCCACCAATTTATTAACCAGGTAATCAATCGAATAATCGGCATCCTCCAAAACTTTGTCCCATCGTCGTTGATTGGCTGGGTACAAATCGATCGCTGTACACATAGGCGTCGCTTACCCTAAACGACCGGGAGAATACATTTTTCTCCCTCATTACTCTTGTTAGTGACGAATGTAGACACTTCGTGATAGCCCATTTCCTCAGCGGGGTAGGGAAGTAGAAGGCTTTGCATCAATTTTGGATCTTCTTCCCCAGGTTTCAGCCACATGTCGAAGTCTTCCTCGTGCAAAATCACTCCCATCCGGTGATGGATTTTGCGCACCATCTCGTTCGGCTCACACGTAATGATGCAGCATGATTTCACTTCTGACCCATCTATCGATGTCCATTCGTCCCACAATCCGGCATATGCGAATGGCGGGTGCCCCTTCAGGTACAGGTAATAAGGTGTTTTCAGCTTGACGCCCTTCACTTTGACCCACTCGAAGACACCATCGGCCAGCACCAGGCAGCGTCGCCGTTTGAACGAATTTCGAAAAGTGGGTTTGCTAACCACGCTTTCGGCGCGCACGTTGAACAGCGTGGTTCTCAATTTCACGCCCTCATTCCACGAAGGGATCAGGCCCCAAATCATGAAGTCCAGTTGCTGGGGAGCCGCATTGGTTACCACAGCCACTGGGCTATTTGGCGCAATGTTGTAGCGTGGTTTTACCCCATCCGATACCTGCAACCACGGGTAGGCGGCCCGCAGCGCCTCGGCGTCCGTTGTCAGCGTGATTCGCCCGGGCATGCCGGCTACTCAGCAAATTCGATTTCGAAATCCAATTCCTCACCCCACTCGTCGTCCCGCTCCAGCTCGATGTCCCCAAACAGCGCCTGCTGCCGCGCAGCAATGCGGTGCCGCCGCACCATTTCCAGCATCGCCAGAAAAGTCACTACCACATGCAACCTTCCCGGTGTCTCCGCCACTAGGTCTGCAAAGCGCGTCGAACGGTTCAATTTGAGCCTGTCGGCGATAAGCCGTATCTTTTCCCGGATGGTTACCCGCGGCGCAGCCACCACCCGTCCCAGAGGCACGCGCGGCGCCTGGTTGAGAATTGCGTTGATCGCCGCCGTCTGCAAATCCTCCAAGCCGACTCCGCTCAAATCCAGCTTCCCTTCAAGTTTGGGCGGCGGTGCAGTCCGCAAAAAGCTGCGCAGTCCTTTGGCCTGGCGTTCGGCCAATAGTGCTGCCAATTCCTTGTAACGCTTGTACATGATCAATTGTTGCACCAGCGCCTCGCCAGGGTCTTCCTCGTCCGGCTGGCGCACCACGGGCCGCGGCAGCAGCGCTTCCGATTTGATCTGCATCAGTCGCGAAGCCACCACCAAAAACTCGGACACCCGTTCGGCGCGCCGCTCCTTCAAGCTGCGCATGTACTCGAGAAACTGGTCGGTGACCTTGGCCAGCGCCAGCTTACTAATATCCAGTTCAGCCCGTTCGATTAATTGCAGCAGCAGGTCCAGTGGGCCTTGGTAAACCTCGGTTTGCACTTTGTATTTCATGCGTTCATCGGGTGGCTGGAACATGTCGGCATTATAACGGTCGGTAAGGATTTCAGCCTCAAATACGTCAATAAGGTAGAATGACTCAGCATAAATATCAATGGAGAATGTATGACAAGCGAACCAATTCATATTACCGATAGCGAATTTGAGAAGACCGTTCTTGAATCTGAAAAACCGGTTGTGGTCGATTTTTGGGCCCCTTGGTGTGGGCCTTGTTTGATGGTCGGGCCCATCCTGGACAAATTAGCTGGCGAGTATGCAGACAAAGTGGTCATCGCAAAGATGAACACGGATGAGAATCCGGAGTGGCCCGGCCGCTACGGCGTGCAAGGCATTCCAACCATGATCTTTGTTTCTGAAGGTAAGCTGGTCCATCGGCAGGTGGGTGCCCTTCCGGAGCCCATGCTGCGTGAGCTGTTCGACCAGTTCGTTGAGGTTACAAAGCCTGCAGAGCCCGCCGTAAATTAACCTGAACGTAGGGATAAAAAGAGCCGGATTTCCGGCTCTTTTTGATTCGACCTTCTTACGCCTGATTGTATAATCCCCTCATGAGCCTTGGTCTGCATCTCGTCCTTAGCCTGTTCGCTGGTGTTCTGGTGAATTATCTCGCGGATGTCCTCCCACAGACTCGCCGACTCTCCCGCCCGGAATGGTGGCCGCCCAAGGCAAAATCACTAAAACACTATATTGCGCATAACCGTGTCCTCTATGTTGGTCTGGGTTCACTTATGATCGGTTATTTTCTCAGTACTATTCAGCTTGAGGCTTGGCCGATCTGGCAGTTGGCTCTAATCTTTATTTTCTTTGGGGTGGTGGTGGTTATCGATATTGAGCACCGCGCCATCCTGCATCCCGTTAGCGCAGTAGGAGCATTGCTCTTCGCCTGGATCGGCATCTTGCGCCACGGCGTTCTCCCAACGCTTGCAGGCGGCCTGGCGGGCTTCTTCGTCCTTTTGCTGCTCTATTGGTTTGGCGATTATTTTGGGGCCTGGCTGGCCCGCCGCCGTGGTCAACCTTGGGAGGAAACCGCCCTCGGCTTCGGCGATGTCAATCTGGCTGGCGTCATCGGCTTGCTGCTAGGCTGGCCTGCCATTCTGGGCGGCTTGATGCTGTCGGCGATCTTTGGCGGGGTGTACAGCCTCGGCTACATCGCGTACATGCTGGCTCGCCGCCGCTACCAGCTGTTCGCCGCCATCCCCTATGGCCCGTTCCTGGTCCTCGGTGCCCTGCTGCTCATTATCTTGCGGGCAACGCAGGGTACTGCCCTTTAATAGCCCCCGTCCCTCAAAAACGCGAGCACCTTTTCCAGCACCACCCCAGGTTCCTCAACATCTGTTGCAATCTCAAAGTCCGCGTGTTCCCGTGCGTGCGCAATGCGCGGTTGCTGCGTCAGGTAATCGGCTTCGCGCCAATTCAAGCCGCGCTCCACTGTGACGGGATATTCGCAGTGCAAATAAATAAGTGCGTCCGGATTGGTGAGCTGCTGCCACATGCGCGGCGCAAAGGAATGTTCCTGGGCGATTTGTTTGGCGTTGTAGCCTGCTGCCTGCAGGCCGCGGATCAACGTGGATTTGCCTGATTTACACGGGCCAACCACGCCGATTAAAGGCTTTTTATCCATCGCTTCATAGCGGCAGTCGCACCCACATACGTCGCACCTGGTCCTCGCCGCTCGGCACAACCCCCATCACCACCACGCTGATATCGTCTCCCGGCCGGCCGTTTTCAAGCGTTTGCGCCTCGGCCATCAGGTCGTTCGCCATCTTTTGCGGTTCCTTGCCCGCTGCGATGAGCCGCTTGAAAGCTGCGGGCACGTCCATCGCCTGATTGCTGCGTTCACCTGCAAAAGGCAGCCCGTCGCTATAGGTTGCCACGTACAACCCTTCCTCCAGGTCCAATTGGGTGATCACGGGGCGTGTGTCGCGATAGATTCCGACAGGCACGCTTTCCTCATCCAGCATCCGTATCTCGCTGCCTACCGCCAGCAGTACGGGCGCCGGATTGTTGCGCGTGACAACCAGGGTGCGGGTTTCGAGATCAATCGAGAGAATATTCAGCGTGGATTGCACCTTTCCGCTGCGGTGCGTGAACAGGTAATCCGAAGCAGCCCGCGCCGCTGCGCCATCCCGCACTCCTTCTGCAAGCAGTGAAATCACCTTGCGCACCACCATTGTTGAGATGCGTTTGGCACTCTTCCCGGAGCGTTGCCCGTCTGCCAGCACCACGGAGAGCCCGCCATTGGGCCGCTCGATTACTTCCAGCGTATCCCCGCTCTCTCCGCTGGCATATTTATTGACCTTGGCCACTCCGATTTGGATTTCCATTGCGTCCCGATTTTACATCAGCCCCCAGTTAACTGCCGCGCTTCACCCCGCGGAGCAGCGCTACACGGCTGCCAGGAAGGTCTATTGCCTCAAGGCTCGCCGCAAAACCCGCAGCTTCCAGCTTTGCCTGCAGGCCTGTTCCCCAATCCCCGGCCTGGCCCGTGGCCCGGAAGAGCCATGCCGCCAGGCGCTCCAGTGGCGACCCGCCCGTGATCCACCCGGTTGGAACGACCACCAAACGGCCCTGATCTTTGAGCACCCGTCTAGCCTCGCGCAACCCTTGATCCGATAGGATGCTTTCAGTCGGGAAGGTAGCCACTACCTCGTCAAAAGCACCGCTCACAAAAGGCAGCCGCCCTGCCTCGCCTCGCATAAGGCGCGAAGGCTTGCCCGCTTTTTGCGACCGTGACTTGGCGATGGCTCCCATCTGGCGGCTGCGATCCAACCCAAACCCGGTCAGCCCCTTTTTGGCCAACCCTGTTTGGAGGTGTCCCGGTCCGTGCCCCAATTCCAACACGCGCGGCCCGCTCAACATCGGCAGCGTGCTAAACACCCAGTTCTTCCATCGCCCCAGCGACACTAGCCAGGCCACCATGTCATAGCTCCAAGCCTGAGAAGTATATAAATGTTTAAAAAAGAACTGGAGAAAAGCGGAAATTATCCGCTGATGCAGGCCCATTTCAAGCGCTGGTTAGCAAGTGCAGCCCACGGGGATGCACCCGGTAATTGAATTCGTTTCCCGCATGGGTGAATAGTTCACCGTCCGCATGCGCCGGTGAATTCGGCGTCACTCGCACCGTAAGCCACGGTGAATGTTCCTGGTGCACCGCGGGATGTTCCACGTAATTGCCCTCGCCCGCCTTCATGATTTTGGGCAGCACTTTCAGGATTCCCGCCCTGTTTGGAATATAGCCATACACAAAACTCAACTGGCCGTCAAAAGCATCCGCATCCGGTACGGTGTAGAAGATGCCGCCGGTGCGCGGCAGGTTACCAATCGAAACCAGTGTCACCGGGCCTTCGTAATCGCCCCCTTCCCACGCCAATTGCATCTGCCAATGTGGATTGCGCCCGATGGCGGTCAAGGTCGCCAGCAGATAATGGGCGATACCCTTGGCCCATGTCATGTTTTGCTGGATCAGCGTAATCGTCGGTTCCAGCCCGATGCCCGCGTTGTTTAGGAAGAATTGCCCGTTTACTTCACAAAGATCTATCGCCCGCGTACGGCCCTCGGCAATGATCGCTACCGCCTCATATATCCCCCGCGGCATCCCCAGATTGTCAACCAGATCATTGGCCGTCCCTAGTGGAATAAGCCCAAAGACAGGCAGTTTGCCACCTTTGGCCCCTTGCAAGATCCCATTGAGCACTTCATTGAGGCTGCCGTCCCCGCCTGCAGAAATGATTGGGTCGAATCCCAAGCGCACGGCCTCCGCAGCAAGCGCTGTCCCGTGTCCGCGCGTTTCCGTGCTTACCAGCTCAAACGCCACGCCCGCGTCTTGCAGCGCGGCCTCAATCGCCTCCCGTTGCTTGCCCGCCTTCCAGCGCGCTGCATAGGGGTTGAGGATCACTTTGGCAGTCATTATGGCTAAAAAAGGTGAGGGAGAAAATAGCCCGCTAGGCTAAGAAAAATTAAGAAACCTAGGCTGTCGGTCACTGCCGTAACCAGTACGGATGAAGCCAACGCGGGGTCTTGCCCCATTGATTTGAGCGCCATCGGGATTATCGCCCCGGCCAGTCCGGCCACAATCAGGTTTGCCATCAGCGCGCCGCCCACTACCACGCCCAGATAGGGGTTACCGCGCCACAGCCATACGCCTAAAGCCACCAGCAGGCCTACAGCTAGCCCTTGCAGGATACCTACGACCAATTCTCGCCACAATACGACCCAAACCTTGCTGGGCGAGGTTTTGCCCAAAGCCAGCGAGCGCACGATCACCGCCACAGTCTGGCTGCTGGCATTTCCGCCCATTCCGGCCACGACCGATTGGAACACGGCCAGCGCCGCAACTTGAGCAATAATCACTTCGTAATGGCTAATTATCCAGGCTGCAAAAAGGGCGGTCAGCGTATTCAAATACAGCCAGGGCAGTCTGCCTCGAATGTGCATCCGCACCGGGCTTTCTGGCTCCAATTCGATAGCGCCCACCGAGGCCAGACGATAGATATCTTCCGTGGCTTCTTCGGAGAGCACGTCGAGGATGTCGTCATGTGTAATCACGCCCAGCATGCGTTTTTGTTCGTCCACCACCGGAATCGCCGAGAGTTCATGCCGCACCAAAACGTTTGCAGCTACCTCCTGATCCACCCCTGACTCAACGTAAATAACGTCTGGGTCCATAATGTCTTCCATGACCGCCTGCGGATCAGACACCACCAATTCTCGCAGCCCCAGCACCCCGACCAGTCGTTTTTCTCGGTCAACGACGAAGATGTAATAGGGCACTTCGTGGTCTGGGCTCACATCTCGTAAAAATTTGATTGCCTGCTCCACGCGCGTGTGTTGCCGCATGGCAATGTATTCGGTGGTCATCCGCCCGCCGGCGGTTTCGTCCGGGAAGCCGAGCAGCGGCAGCACGTCCTCGGAATCCTCCATCTCCTCTAGCGCCTGTGAGGCTTGCTCCGGCGGCAAGTCGCCCAGCAGATCGGCCGCTTCGTCCGGTTGCATTTCCTCCAGGACGTCGGCCAATCGCTCCAGTGTCAGGTTTTCCGAGGCCTCGAGTGTTTCGCTGTCGGTTAATCGGTCGAAGAGATCCGCGGTTGCCCCAACGTCCAACCGCGGCAGCAGAGTGGCTTGTTCGTTTTCTTCGAGCTGATTAAAAGCTTCGGCTTGGTCGCCAAGCGCCAGTTCATTAAAATGCGCGATAGCTTGCGCGTGAAGACCTTCCTCCAGGGATTTCTTGATTTGTTCTATGGCGATCTGCAGGTCTGGAACTTGCTCTGTCATGTGAGGTATCCGATTAAGTGGCCGGCTTTTGCTCCGTCATGGTTGCAGTCCCCTAAGTGCCGTGCTAAGCGCCGAGCTAAGCGTCTAGCTAAGCGCCAAGCTACGCGCCCAGCACTTGGACTTCTACCCCTTGCTGGCGCAGCCAATCTATGGAAGATTCAATCAGGCCCGCGCTGCCCACCAACTGCACTTCCAGCCAGCCCTCATTAGGGCTGACCTCGGCCCGCAAAATATTCACGGTAAGGTCGCTAAAATTGCGGATCAACTGGTTGACAATTGGGACATTGACAACCGAGGGGGGATAAATCAAACGAAGCACTTGCTCTGCCACGGGCGTCTCCTTAAGTGAACTAGTCGAATTTTAGCATGCTCAGAGCGCGGGCAGTTCAGCAGTTTGCCCGGCTTGCCGCTCGGCGAGTTGCCCGCAGCCTGCATCAATATCAATGCCTCGTCGTACCCGCACCGTGCACGAAATACCCCGATCGGTCAAAACCCGGCGAAAACCCGCCACTCGTGCTCGCGTGGATTTCTCCCCGTCAAAGCCCTTCGTGGGATTGAGCGGGATCACGTTCACGTGGCAGTTAATCCCATGCAAGAGATCCGCCAATTGCGTCGCCTGTTCCGCCGAATCATTCACGTGTTGGATCAGTGCCCACTCAAACGTGATCCGCCGCCCGGTTGCCTCCACGTAATCCCGGCAGGCCGCGATCAGTTCGGCGATGGGATAGCGATTATTGATCGGCAACATACTGGCTCGCAGTTTGTCGTCTGTCGCATGCAGCGAGATCGCCAGCCCCACCTGGCGGTTTTCCTTGGTAAAACGTTTGATGGCCGGCACCAGCCCCACAGTAGAAATGGTGAAGCGCCTCGCCGCCATTCCGAAACCAGGCTGCGCATTTAGCAGGTCAATGGCTGCCAGGCTGGCCTCATAATTGTGGAATGGCTCGCCCATGCCCATGAGCACGATGTTGGTCACCCGTTCATCCGCCGCGGCTAATTCGCGCGCAAAGAAAAGCACCTGCTCCACGATTTCGCCGCTTGTCAGGTTGCGCCGGAATCCCATTTGCCCTGTGGCGCAAAAAGTACAGCCCAGCGCACAGCCTGCCTGTGTAGAAATGCAAAGGGTGCGCCGCTGCTCGTAGAGCATCAGCACCGTTTCAATGGCATTGCCGTCCGGTAGTGTAAACAGCACTTTGGTCGTCTCGCCATCGCTGGATTGCAACCGCGTGTTTACTGTCAGATGGCGAAACGTGAACGCATCCCCGAGTGTGGCCCGCAGCGCCTTGGGCAGATTGCTGAAGGCCGCAGGGCTGTCCCACAACTGTGTGTAAAGCCCCTCCCAGAGTTGTTCGGAGCGGTAGCTGGGCTCATCCCATTCAGCCGTCTGGGCCGCCAGTTCCCTAAAATTCAGATCGTAAATCAGTTTCTTATCCATGAGCAAGTTTCCCGAGGAGAGCTGTCAAATCCTCCACCACGAAAACCGGCTGGGGCTCCCAGCGTTCAGCCTGCGCGCGTGTGCTCGCCCCACTCAACACTAGCGCCGTGGCGCAGCCTGCTTTTTGCCCTGCGGCGATATCCGTCTCCAGGCGGTCGCCCACCATCAACGCCTCCTCTGCCCTGAGCTCCAGGCTCTCTAGCGCGGCCTCAAGCAGGGCCGTTTCTGGTTTGCCAATAATCTCGGCCCGGTGTCCGCTGGCGGCTTCCAATGCTGCGATGATCGCCCCGGCTCCCGGCGCTAGGCCTTTGGGGGAGGGCAGAGTTACGTCCGGATTCGTGCCGATAAACGCCGCGCCGCCCCGGATCAGCAAACTCGCTTCGGTGAGTTTTTCATAGCTGATCGCTCGATCCAACCCGACAACCACTGCCAGGCAGTCATCTGTCCCCGTCTCGAAGCCCTGCTCAGCCAATGCCTCCAACAGACCGTTCTCGCCCACGATAAAAACGTTTCCCCCCCCCGGAAACCGCTTTGCCAGGTGCGCCGCGGTGGCATTTGCTGAGGTAAATATCTGATTCGGCTGGACCGTTGCCCCGAACTGCGCAAACATTTCCACGTACTGCGCCACGCTCTTGGTGGCGTTATTGGTCACGAAGGCCAGGCGCAGTCCCATCTCCTCGGCTGTCTGCAGCGTCAATGGTAGGTCGCCTATCGGCTCCTTGCCGCGCCACAACACCCCGTCCAAGTCCAGCAACAATGCTTTGAAAGCTACTTTGCTCATCGCACCTATCTTTTTGTGAAGAAAGCCATACAATCCTCGGAATTAATCGGCGTACGCCGAATGACAATTATAGCGGTCGACCCAAACAAAAAGCCGAGGCATTGCCTCGGCTTTTTAGGGTTTTTATCTTGCGGTTATTTCTTGCCGTTTGCATTCTTCTTGGCTTCCGGTTTCACCAACACTTCATCCACCAGCCCGTATTTGACCGCTTCTTCAGCGGTTAGGTAAACGTCCCGGTCTGTGTCCTTTTCGATCTGCTCGACCGTTTTGCCAGTGGCTTCTGAAAGGATCTGGTTGATGCGTTCTTTCTGGCGCAGGATTTCCTTGGCCTGGATTTCGATATCTGTGGCCTGCCCACCGCCTCCGCTGCTCCACGGTTGGTGCATATGGATCGTGGCGTTCGGCAATACATAACGATGTCCCTTGCTGCCAGCCGTGAGCAATACGGTGCCGTAGGAAGCTGTGAAGCCCACTGCCACCGTGCTCACCTGGTTCGGGATCATCTGCATCGTGTCGTAAATGCCCATCCCGGCATAGATCGATCCGCCCGGCGAGCTGATGTACATCTGTATTGAGGATTCCGGATCTTCGTTGCTCAGATAGATCAACTGCGCTACCACCAGGCTCGCCGTCTGGTCGTTGATCGGTGTGCTCACCAGGATGATACGGTTCTTAAGCAGCAGTGAGTAAATATCAAAGGCGCGCTCTCCCCGCCCGGTGGTTTCCACCACCATTGGGATCACGGCCTGTGGGTTTTCCATCAATTGTCCAATTGCCTTATTCATCATTCCTTGTCCTTCGTTTTCGTAGTCGCCTTTTTCTTGGCCTTCGGTTTGTCAGTCGTTTCAGCTTTGGTTTCCGCCTTGGTTTTGTCCTTGGCCTTCGCCTCCGCTTTGCCGCCCTGCGCAATCTCGCGCAATCTTGCCAGCGTCCGGTTGATCACTTCCTCCGTCATCGTGCGGCTTACCAGCCCCTGCAGCGCCTCGCCGGTCAATGCCTTACGCGTCTCTTCCTCTGAAGTTAGCTCCTGCAAGCGCTGCACCCGGGCTTGCACCAGCTCCTGGATAGCCTGCTCGCTAACCTCAATCTTTTCTTGCCGGGACACTTCCATGATGGTTAGGGATTTCTTCAGCCGCTCCTCAACCGAGGGCCGCACCTCGTCTTTGAGGTCTTGCATCGTGATCTGCCGGGTCTTCAAATAAGTGTCCATATCAAGGCCCTGTTGTGCCAATTGTGGCCCCAGGTCCTCAATGTAATGTTCCACTTCATGATCCAGCATCTGCGGCGGAAACTTAATCTTGGAATCGGCTACGACTTTTTCCACGATGCTGGTTTCGTAGTCATCCTTGCTTTGCTGCTCATAGTTTTCGGTGAGCGAGTTCTTGATATCCGCTTCCAGCGCCGCCAGGTCTGCATACTCGCCCAACGATTTGGCAAATTCGTCGTTCCCCTCAGGCAACACCCGGTCCTTAATTTCGTCTACCTTAATCTGAAAAGTGGCCGCTTCTCCCCGCAAATCTTCAAATTCACTATCCTTGGAGAACGTATGCGAAAGTTGCTTTTCCTCGCCTGCTTTTAGCCCGATCAGCGCCCGTGAGAAACCCGGGTAGGGCCATTCGTTGCTCGCGTCAACCGCCTTGGCCTCAACCACCACGGGATAACGCCGCTCTTTAATCAGCGCTGTTTCGCCATCTTTATCAGGCTTCAGCCGCTCGGCGCTCATCTGCACGTAGACCATGTCGCCCTCTTGGGCTTCGCGCTCCACCGGCTTCAACACAGCCTGCTGCTCACGCAGGTTGTCGATTACGCCCTGGATGTCCTTTTTGGTGACCGGTTTTTCTTTGAAGGGGATGCGCACCTTCTGGTAATTCCCAAGTTCCACTGTTGGCGATAGCGGCACCCGGATCTCAAACACGGGCGGCTCTTTATCCTCGTGCACCTTTTCCAGTGTGCCCGCGCCCCAGGGATCGATGCCGCTTTCTTCCAGCAATTTTGGGTAAATGTCGTCCAGCACAATGTCCAGGGCTTCCTCTTGGATCGCCTCGGGTCCCACCTGTTTCTCAATTACGTTATAAGGCGCCTTGCCCGGACGAAATCCCGGTACCTTGATGCGGCCCGCAATTTGACGGGCTGCCTTACGGCGCGCCACGCTTAACTGTTCCGCTTCCACCTCAACGGTGAGCCGAACCTGGTGGTCGTCCAGTGCCTTTTGTTCCACCTTCAATGTCATTTCCTTAATTGTCTGATTCGAATAGTGGCGAATAGCGCAAACATGATGTACTGGGGTTCGCACCCAAGCCTCTGCGATTTTATCACGCAGCCCATTTTCGCAATGTCAGAGCTATATAAACATTTTAGAGGTCCAGCAGTGGGGAAGGAGGGACTCGAACCCTCACGCCTTGCGGCACATGTTCCTAAGACATGCCTGTCTGCCAGTTCCAGCACTTCCCCGGTTTGCCGCTTGATTATAGAGTCGGGTGGGGGGTGCGTCAATGCCGCAACACAACTAGAAGTACCTCGTCACCCAGATAGACTATAATGCCGCGTCTTAAACCTGCCCCAAGGAGCCCCGATTGAGCCGAGTGATAAACCCAGATGGTGTCGGCAAGCAACGCAAACGTTACCTACGCGCCATCGCGATTTCCCTGCGCGAGATGGTCACTTCCAGCGGTGATAGCGCCGCCGCTCGTGATCTCGTCGCCTTCATCGTTCTGACCCTGGAAGCCGTAGCCGAAACCATTGACCGCACCGTTGAGCCCTGGGAGAAACGCGATTACTGGCTCAAAGCTGACCGCTTCCGCATGGACTGGGCTTGGGCCGCACGCCTTGCCGAGCAGCTCCGTCAAGCGCTCATCGACGACGATTGGGGCGAAATCGCCGCTGTTTCTGCCCAGATAGTTGCCAAGTTGAGCACAGAAAAAGTTCCGCAGCGCCATAGGCTTGGTACGCCCTGGGTTGGTGCGTGGGAAAAATTCCAACAAATGCAGCGCTCGAACTAAATTTTATCTATTGCGCATAGCCATAACTCTGAAGGGTATTCTACAATAACCTTCACGGAGGGTGGTCAGGTGCGTAGGTAGTCCACCGGTCCAGTTTTTCCTCATGTACAATGCAAATTATAAAAACTATCTCGCGAAAACATACGCTTGGATTGATTTGTAGATCAGCACGGAGACATGCATGAGGCTATCTAAATTTAGAGGGTACACAATAGGTGTAATCATCAGCGCTTTGCTCTTGGGTGCCTGCTCATGGATAGCGTCTGTTGGAGGTCCATCTGCGTTGGCCACCCCGGATCGCAATAACCCGCTGGCTCGCTACGGCCCACTGGAAGTTAACGGGGAAATCATTGTTGCAGGCAGTTCTACGGTGTATCCGCTCTCAGAGCGCATGGCCGAATTGTTCCTTCAGGAAGGCTTTGCAGGCAGCCTCACCATTGATAGCATTGGCTCTGGGGCTGGCTTTGACCGTTTCTGCACGGTGGGAGAGTCGGATATTTCGAATGCCAGTAGGCCAATTAAGGAACAGGAAGTCGCCAACTGTCAGGCCATTGGTCGAACACCAATCGAGATCCGCGTGGGTACTGATGCGTTGGTAGTGGCCGTCAGCCAGGAGAATGATTTTGTGGCCGATGTGTCGCTGGATGAGTTGTCCCTGATTTTTTCCACAGCCCGCACCTGGTCCGATGTTCGGCCGGAATGGCCCGCCGAACCCATCCAACGTTTCATTCCCGGCACGGATAGCGGAACCTTTGACTACTTTGTAGAAGAAGTCTTCAACGAAGATGAGGAACCCATCCTTTCTGCAAGCAACACGCAGCTCAGCGAAGACGACAATGTACTTATCCAGGGCATTTTGGGTAGCCGATTTGCTATTGGCTTCTTTGGCTATGCCTACTACGCGGAGAACGCAGATACGCTTCGCGTGATTTCGGTGGAAGGCGTCGAGCCCAACCAGGAAACTGTGGATGCCGCCAGCTATCCCCTGGCGCGCCCGCTCTTCATGTATTCGGACGCCTCTATTCTGAAGACAAAGCCGCAGGTAACCGCATTCATTCTTTTCTTTTTATCCAGAGTAAACGATCAGGTAATAGACGTTGGATATTTTCCGGCGCCCGAGGCTGCTTTGGATGCTGCGCGAGCCCACGTCTACGAGGCACTCGGCCTCAAAACCCAATAGTTTTCGTTGCAAATAAATGAGCGAAGCCAGAGTCTGGGACGGTCGCAAGCAAAAGTGGCCTCTCCAGACATTTGGTTAAACGACGACTCTTGGCGAGCGTTTATAATGGACATTAGCCATCCAAAAATGTTCAGCTTTCCAGGAGATTGGTCCCATAATGGCCCTGCACCAAGTAGAAGAGTCAGCCTCTGGAGAAAATGCTGTTGCCAAAGGGCGCAAAGTAAAACTGAGTCGCAAAACCCGTCCGGGAGAAGTTGCCATCCAGAGCTTCCTCTTCCTCTGCGGCTTCTTATCCATCTTCATCACAGTTGGCATTGTGTACGAGCTTGGCAAAGAGTCCCTGTTGTTTTTTGGCCGCCGCCAGTGGGAGAACAGCAATAAGCCCATCTCGCAACCTATTTCAGCCGACGACACAACTTTTGAAGTTTCCACCAGTGGTTTCACGCTCGAAGAGGGCGATCTCATCCGTATTGATGACGAACTGATGTTCATTCTGCGCTTGGTTGAAACCTCGGTGACGGTCGAGCGCGGGTTGGAGGGAACCCCAATCGTGCCACACTTGGCTGGCAAGAATATCGAGATTGCCACCCAGGTCACCTTGCAGGAATTCTTTACCACCTCCGGTTGGAATCCGCAGATTGGCAAATTTGGTATCTGGTCTCTGGTGAACGCCACCCTGATGACCTCGCTAACCGCCATCGTCGTCGCGCTCCCGCTAGGCCTCGCCACCGCCATTTACTTGAGCGAATATGCCTCATTGCGCGCCCGCTCCATTTTGAAACCCATCCTCGAAGTGTTGGCCGGTGTCCCCACTGTGGTGTACGGCTACTTTGCCCTCACTTTTATGACTCCCTTGTTGCGCCTCATCTTTGGCCGCGATGTCGTCGATATCTACAACACGGCTTCGGCCGGCATCGTCATTGGCATCCTGATTTTGCCGCTGGTTAGCTCGATGAGCGAGGATGCCCTCAGCGCGGTGCCCCGCTCCTTGCGTGAAGCCGCCTACGGTCTCGGCGCCACCCGTTTGGAAACCGCCTTGCGCGTCGTCGTCCCGGCGGCCATCTCGGGCATTGTCGCCGCCTTTATCGTCGCTATCTCCCGCGCCATTGGCGAGACGATGGTGGTGGCCATCGCCGCGGGTGCCGGCCCCGCCTTCACCTTCAATCCCTTTAAATCCGCCGAAACCATGACCGGCCACATCGTCCGCATCAGTGGCGGTGATCTCAGTTACAACTCATTGGATTACAACAGCATCTTTGCTATCGGCCTCATGCTTTTCTTTATGACCCTTTCCCTCAATATCTTCAGCCAGCGCATTGTGCGTCGTTTCCGTGAGGTCTACGAGTGAGCCATCCAGCCAATGGCTTTCAAAGCAATCTGCCGCGCCGCCATCGCTCCGGCCAGGCCTGGCTTCTGCTTTTCCAGGCGGCCACGCTAATCGGCATTTTGGGTCTCACCGCGTTGATGCTCAATATCCTCAACAGTAATTTTGGCTATGTCGTTTACGTGGATAAGGTGAACCCCCAAACCCTGGCTGTGGATGGCGTCCCTCTCGAAAATTTGCCATCAGACACACTCGCAAGCATCTTCCGCGAGAACGTCTCAAACGGCCTCTTCACCCGCTATGACCGTGAAATCCCCCTTACCGACCGCTCCCAAAGCAGCATTTACGAGTTGATCCTTGATTTCGTGATCGTGCCTGAGGTCAAGCAGCAGTGGAGCCTTTGGGAGTCGCTCACTAGACGTGCCCAAATCCAGTCTATTGCGGCCACAGACTATCCGGAAGGCTATCTTGTCTTTGAATCCTGGGTGGACTATGATTTCATCAAGTCCCCCCAATCCAGTTTTGTTGAGATTGCAGGGGTACGCACCGCCATTCTGGGCTCCCTGTGGACGATTGGCATTGCCATCCTTTTTGCCTTCCCGGTCGGCGTGGGTGCCGCCATCTATCTTCAGGAGTATGCAGCCGACAACTGGCTCAATCGCGTAATAAGAACCAACATCAACAATCTGGCAGGCGTGCCCTCGATCATCTACGGCATCCTGGGCCTGGCCATTTTCGTGCGCGCCCTGGAGCCGCTTACCAGTGGGGCGATCTTCAGCGGTTCAGCAGAGGCCACCGCCAGCGGCCGCACCATTCTTTCCGCGGGCCTCACCCTCGCCCTGCTCGTATTGCCTCTCATCATCATCAACGCTCAGGAAGCCATCAAAGCTGTCCCCAATTCGCTTCGCAACGCCAGCTATGGATTGGGCGCTACTCGCTGGCAAACCATCTGGAACCATGTCCTCCCTGGCGCACTGCCCGGCATCCTGACCGGCACCATTCTGGCTATTTCGCGCGCAATTGGCGAGACGGCTCCCCTGGTCGTGATCGGCGCATCCACTTTCATCCAGGCCGATCCCAGCGGCCCCTTCTCGAAGTTCACCACGCTCCCCATTCAGATCTTCCAGTGGACCTCTCGTCCTCAGGAAGTTTTTCGTAATTTGGCCGCCGCAGCCAGCTTGGTACTACTGGCCCTGCTGCTCACCATGAACGCTACCGCTATCTTATTGAGGAATCGCTATGGCAATCGCAACTGAATCGCCACCCACGGATGCTACAGGTCAATACGCTATCGAAACGAATTCGTTGAGCGTGTACTACAACGAGTTTCAGGCGGTTCGCGATGTTAATCTGAGCATTGAAACCCGTCGTATTACCGCTATCATTGGCCCTTCGGGATGTGGCAAGAGCACAGTGCTGCGCGCCTTCAACCGGATGAACGATCTGGTTCCCGGCTCTAGTACGCAGGGCGAAGTCTTTTTCGCTGGCCAGAATATTTACGAACCGGATGTGGATCCCGTTGAAGTGCGTCGCCGCATCGGAATGGTTTTCCAGAAGGCCAACCCCTTCCCGAAATCAATCTACGATAATGTGGCTTGGGGCGCGCGCATCAACGGTTTTCGAGGAGATATGGATCAACTCGTGGAAGACAGCCTGCGCAATGCTGCTCTATGGGAAGAAGTCAAGGATAAGCTAGATCAGAGCGGCCTCTCCCTGTCGGGAGGTCAGCAGCAGCGCCTTTGCATTGCCCGCGCCATCGCCGTCCGCCCCGATATCATCCTAATGGACGAACCCGCCTCGGCCCTGGATCCCATCGCCACCCTGCGTATCGAAGAATTGATGCGTGATCTGGCTCAGCAATACACCATCATCATCGTCACCCACAATATGCAGCAGGCCGCCCGTGTATCCGATTTCACCGCCTTCTTCTCGCTGGCCGAAGATGGCTCCCGTGCCGGCATGCTGATGGAATACGGCCTCACACAGAAAATGTTTACTAACCCCGAGCACAAAATCACAGAAGAATACATTACCGGGCGCTTCGGTTAATGGTTGGGAATGTCCGCCGCGTGCTCTTCATCTGCACGGGTAATTCCTGCCGCTCACAGATGGCCGAAGCCCTGGTCAATGCCCGTCTTGATAATGAGTGGCGCGCCTTTAGCGCCGGCACCCACCCCGCAGGCCAAGTCAACCCCAATGCACTAAAGGTTCTCAACG
>QWJF01000015.1 GCA_009391835.1 Chloroflexota bacterium
CAGCAAGGCTGGCGTGATCCCGCTATCGACATCGCTGGATCACGTAGGGCTCTTCGCGCCGGATGTGTTTACGGCGCAATTGGGCGCGAGCATGCTCGTGGGGACTTGGAAAGCGTGGACTGTAGTGACGAACCGCCCGGTGCTGGCCGTGGCGGAGGGCGCATATCTGGCGCAGGCGGACGCGGAGATGCGAGCCCACTTTGAAGGTGTGTTGGACACGTTACGCAAAGCCGGGTTCTGGGTGAAGCGGATGGATGCCATGCCGGATTTCGATGCGATTGTGGCGCGGCATACGCTCATATTAGACGCCCAGGCGGCCGTAGCGCACGCCCGCTGGTACGGGCGCTACGGCGCACGTTACCGAGAGAAAACGGCAGCGATGATCGAGCGGGGCCGAACGACGAACTCCGAGACACTGCACAGCGCGCTGCGAGACGCGATCTACTTTAGCAACACGTTAAGGACGTTGATGGATTTACACGGGATTGATTTGTGGGTATCACCGGGGGCGACGTGCGCGGCACCCAAGGGGCTGGAGAGCACCGGCAATCCGGGAATGAATCTGCCCTGGACGCAGGCAGGGCTACCCACGCTGGGGCTGCCGACGGGGACCGCCAAGAATGGGCTGCCACTAGGCACGCAATTTACGGCTGACTTCGGCAAGGACGAAGAACTGCTTGCCTGGGGCGCTGAATTGGAGCGAGTTTTGAATGGTAACTAGTAATTGGCAACCTGTAGGAGAGTTTTCTTTGGCCTTTCGAGACTGGAGACTGGAGATTTGAGATTGGTTAGAGGCATGGGTTGAGCATTACAAAGAGCGAAATTCGGGCGGGGGCCTATTACGACTCGGTGGTGCTTATGCAACTGCAGCGCAGCCTGGCCGCGCTGGATGGCGTTGAGGACGCGGGGGTGGTGATGGCGACGCCGGCTAACCTGGAACTGCTGGCGGATTTCGAGTTGCTGACCCAGGAAGGCAAAACGGCCAATCCGGATGACCTGTTAATCGTGGTGCGGGCTGGCAAGGCGGAAGCTGCAGAGGCAGCGTTGGGCCAGGTGGATGCGCTGCTGACCGCGCGGCGCTCCTCGATTTCGAGCGAATTTCGGGCACGCAGCATGGCGGGGGCGGCAAAAAACTTGCCGGATGCCGAATGGGTGCTGATCTCGGTGCCGGGGCGCTATGCGGCGGATGTTGCGGACGAAGCGCTAGACCTAGACAAGCACGTGTTCCTGTATAGCGATAATGTATCGGTGGAGGATGAAATTAAGCTCAAGGCCAAGGGGGTAGAGAAAGGCCGGATGGTTATGGGGCCGGATTGTGGGACGGCGATCATCAATGGTGTGGGGCTGGGATTCGCCAACCGGGTGCGGCGAGGACCTATTGGACTGGTGGGGGCTTCAGGGACGGGATTGCAGGCGATCACCAGCCAGATTCATAATTTGGGCGGCGGCGTTTCGCAGGCGATTGGCACCGGCGGGCGGGATCTCAAGGAGGCAGTTGGTGGGCAAACCATGCTGCAGGGGCTGGACTATTTGACGGGGGATGAGGGCACCAGTGTCATTGTGCTGGTGTCCAAGCCGCCAGCGGCCCAAGTGAGCACCAGGCTGTTGCAGGCGGCGAGGAAGACGGGCAAGCCCGTGGTGGTGGACTTCATCGGATTTGCGCCCCCAGCCCCACAGATCGGGAACCTCTATTTCGCGGCGGGAATGGAAGATGCGGCGCGGCTGGCAGTGGAATTGGCGAAGAAAGCGCCAGGTTCGGCGCCAGAAGTAGCAAAGGCGCATGATGGCTATTTACGGGGACTGTTCTCAGGTGGCACGCTGGCGAGCGAGACCCTACTGGGGCTGCAGAATTTCTTATCGCCGCTGTTTTCCAACGTGGCGCACCGCGACGAGCAAAAGATGGCTGACCCCTTGAGGAGCCAAGCACACAGCATTCTGGATTTGGGCGAGGACGTATTCACCGTAGGGCGACTGCATCCAATGATGGATAATGACCTGCGGATACGGCGGATGAAGGAAGAGGCCGAGGATCCGGAGGTGGGGATGATCCTGCTGGACGTGGTTTTGGGCGAGGGGGCGCACGCGGATCCTGCCAGCGAGCTTGCGCCTGTAATGCAAACATTGAAGAAGGCGCGTAAGGATCTGGACTTCGTGGTGCTGGTGGTGGGGACGGACGAGGACCCGCAGGATTCGGGTGCGCAGGTGGAGGCCTTTGAGAAGGCCGGGGCGAAGGTGCTGCGCGAAGTAAACCAGGTGGTGGCATATGTATCGGCGGCGTTGGGTTCGGAGTCCGATGCAGCAGCACACCCGGTAAAGAGATTTGTGGAACCGCTGGCGGCGATCAATGTGGGCGTGGAGACCTTTTATGAGAGCCTCAAGGCGCAAGGTGCCGAGGCCGTGCAAGTGGATTGGCGTCCACCGGCGGGCGGCAACGAAGATTTAATGAGCATCCTGGAGAAAATGAGAAGCTAATGGTTGATATTACGAAAGCCAACGAACAAGCTGTCAAGCAGATGATGGAGGCGCGGCCCATCCTGACCGGGGTTGCGGTGGCGCGGGACGTGGTGCCGGGGATGCGGGACAATCTGATCCTGCATGCGGGGCCGCCGATTGGGTGGGCTCGGATGAGCGGGCCGATGCGAGGCGCAGTGATCGGGGGACTGATCTTCGAGGGCCTAGCCAAGGATGAGAAAGAGGCTGTGGCGATGGTAGAAAAGGGCGAGGTGGATTTCGAACCCTGCCATCACCATAGCAGCGTGGGGCCAATGGCCGGAGTGACGACCGCCTCGATGATGGTCTATGTGCTGGAGAATGAAACGCACGGAAACAAAGCTTATTCGAATCTGAATGAAGGTTACGGCAAGGTGCTGCGCTATGGAGCGTTCAGCAAAGAAATCATTGAAAAGCTGCGCTGGATGAACGACGTCATGGGGACGATGCTGGCGGATGCTTTAGCAAAAAGCGACGGCCTTGATATTCGGGCGCTGCTTTCGGAATCGCTGCACATGGGCGACGAGGGACACAACCGCAACAAGGCGGGGTCGATTTTGTACACGGCCAAGCTGGCGCCGCTGATTGCCAAAGTGGCGGAGGATGCAGCGGCGGAGGCGGAGGTGCTGCAATTTTTGGGGGACAACGCGCTGAGCGTTCTGAACCCGGTAATGGCGGCCTGCAAAGCGATGGCGGACGCGGCGCATGGGGTCGAGGGCAGCACAATGGTGACGACGATGGCGCGCAACGGGACCGATTTCGGGATCCGGGTGAGCGGGCTAGGCGAGGATTGGTTCACGGCGCCAGTGGAGCAGCCGGACGGGCTGTACTTCCCGGGCTATACCAGCGAAGATGCCAGCGGGGACATCGGCGACAGCACGATCACGGAGACGACGGGTATCGGTGCCTTTGCTATGGCCTCGGCGCCAGCGATCGTGCAGTTTATCAGCGGCACGCCACAGGATGCGCTGAAGGCCTCGCTGGAGATGTATGAGATTACGGTAGCGGAACACAGCCATTTCACGATTCCCAATTTGGAGTTTCGGGGCACTCCGGTAGGGATTGACATCCGCAAGGTAGTAGAACTGGGCGTGGTACCGCGGGTGAATACGGGCATTGCTCACAAGGAAGCGGGGGTTGGACAAGTGGGGGCTGGATTGGTACGGCCACCGATAAAAATCTTTGAAGACGCCGTTTTGGCGTATGCAAAAAAATATAAACTTTAAGACTAAAGATTAGAGACTTGAGACTAGGATTAATAGATGGAGATTGAATGGCGACTGAGTTAGAAGACCTGAGAGTGCTGCAGGCAGCCGAAAAAGTTGCGGATGATATTTGGAAACTAGTTACCAAGTGGGATTCGTTTGCCAAGGATACGGTCGGGAAACAGTTAGCGCGAGCCGCAGATTCAATCGGGGCCAATATCGCTGAAGCGTATGGGCGTTTCCACTTTGGCGAAAAGATTAAATTTCTTTATTATTCGCGCGGGAGCCTCTTTGAAACCAAATACTGGCTAAATAGGGCACAATCTCGAAGCCTTTTCGATAACGAAAGCAGCTCGCAATTTGCAACAAGACTCAGTGACATAGCTCGTCAGATAAACTCATTCGCTCAATCGCTGAAATCACAAAAAGACCTTAGCAAGAAGGTCAAAGAATCTCCAGCTGATTACAAACTAGAATCTGAGAATCAGACTGAGGTTTTCTCTTTAGCAGATATCCAGCAACTTAGCGAAGTCCCCAGTCTCTAATCTCATACCCTAACAACCGCAAAGTACCCAAGGAGTTTGCAATGAAAATTCATGATTTATCCCAAGATTTGAATCAGGATTGTTCGTTTTGGCCGTACTACCCGCCCTTCGAGGTGAAGTATTTCAAGCGCAAATCCGAGCATGGGGTCAATGCGCAATACATTCAAACCAGCAACCACATGGGCACCCACATGGATGCGCCGCGGCATTTCGTCACCAACGGAAAGACCATTGAGCAACTGCCATTGGATTGGCTGTATGGCGAAGGCGTGATCGTGGACATCAGCGACAAGTTGGACGAACTGGCCGTTTTTACACCTGAAATGTTGGACGAAGCCGCTGATATTAAGAACGGCGATATTTTGTTCATCAATACGGGCTGGCACAAATACACCTTCCTGGAACCGGAGGGTGATGAAGAAAAATATATTCTCCGCCACCCGGGGCCGCACCATAGCATTTGCGAATGGCTGCTGGACAAGAAAATTCACTTATGGGGCGTGGATATGATTTCGACCGACCACCCGATGAACCTGCCGATTGGCCGATTTCTGGGTAAAGGCGGATTGGAGCAATGGGCCAAAGTGCGCGCTCAGGTGGAAAAGAAGTTCGGTGGTAGCGCAAAAGTGGATGAAATGTTCCCGCCAGAGGCCTACCAACTGACACACAACGCCCTGTTCCCGCACGACTGCTTCCATGTGGAGAATTTAGGCGGCGAGATCGGCAATCCCGAGTTGCAAAATAAACGCATCACGCTGGGCGCCTTCCCCTGGAAATTCAAGGGTGGCGAAGCCGCCTTCTGCCGGGCAGTGGCGTTTACAGAGTAAGCATTTCGTTCAAGGAGGTTCTGATGACCAAAGAGGCTCTTAACAGGCTCAATGGGTGGAACGGGATAGTGGCCGGCGTTGTGCTGATTCTTTCCGCCGTGGCAAGCATCAGTGCAGGTTTTTTTGCTGCGCACTTAATGCTCGTTTTTCTCTTCATTGGGGTTTACCTTAACCAGCGTAAAGCTTCCGGCATACTGGGCATATGGGCTTTTGTGATCATCACAGCGGCCAACGTGGTTTTTGTTGGGCTGCAAGGCCTAGACGCCTTTCTGATCCCGGGCCTGATGGGCACCTGGCTGTTGGGCGCATTCGACGCGGCCTCACCGTTGCTGCCAGGAGCCATTCCTTTTGTGGTTGGGACTTTTGCTTTTGGTTTGCTGCTGCAAGCGTTCAGCTTTCAACGCAGCGGCGCATTCCCTATCTGGCTGGGCTGGAGCGCATTTGGGGCGATTTTCCTAAACCTCTTGAATGGCTGGCTCACGCTACCTGCGCCCGCGGCCCTGCTTGCACCGTTGCTGATGGGCGCAGCGAGCATCGGCCTCGGCATGGATATGCGTAAAGGCTGAGATGGCAACGCGAACTTTTGGCCAACGCATCAAACGGAATGAAGACCCGCGCCTGCTGCGCGGCGAGGCTCTGTTTGTTGATGACGTAAACCTGCCGCATATGGCGCATGTGGCATTCGTGCGCAGCCCCTACGCGCACGCGCGAATCAACTCGATTGATATTGGCGCGGCGGAAGCGTTGGAGGGCGTGGTAAAGGTGTACACGGCTGAGGGTTTGGGCGATTACTGGCGCAGGGGGCTGCCGAACGTCTCCCCACCCCCGATCAAGGACCTCGAATTTCATAGTCGCTTGCATCCCATTTTGGCCAAGGAAAAGGTGTGCCATGTCGGCGAAGTGGTGGTGTGCATTGTGGCGGAGAACCGCTACATTGCTGAGGACGCGGCCAATCTGGTGATAGTGGATTACGAGCCGCTGCCGGTGCACATTGACGCGCGCAAGGCGTTGGAGGCAGATGCGGCACTGATTCATGAAGACCTGGACAGCAACCTGGCGGCGCATGTGGTGCAGAAGCGGGGGGATTACGCGAAAGCGGCGATAGAGGCCGATCTAGTGATCAAGCGGGAGTTTGTTTATGACCGTGGCACGGCAGCGGCGATGGAAAACCGAGGTGTGGTGGCCGATTGGGACGCGAAGGCGGACAAGCTCACCATTTGGGACACCACGCAGGCCCCGGTAATCATCCGCAATGGGCTAGCCGGGATGCTGGGACTCTCCGAGCACCAGGTGCGGCTCATCGCGCCGTTTATTGGGGGCGGGTTTGGACCCAAAATTCTGATGTGGTATCCCGAGGAAATGCTGATTCCGTGGATCTCGATGCAGCTCAAGCGGCCGGTGAAGTGGATCGAAGACCGCTCGGAAAATTTCTATGCCACCACGCAAGAACGTGGGCAAACGCACGAGTCGGAAATTGCGCTGAAGAAGGATGGCACTGTGTTGGGCGTTAAGGATGTTTTCTGGCATGACAACGGTGCGTATGACCCGTATGGACTCACCGTGCCAATCAACACGCAATGCACACTGCTGGGCATGTATGAAGTGCCCAATTACTACAGCGAATTCACAGCGGTGTTTACGAATAAGCCAATCGTAAGCCCTTACCGCGGAGCGGGTCGCCAACATGGCGTTTTCGTGATGGAACGCTTGCTGGACGCGGCGGCCAAAGCGCTCAACATGGACAAGGCCGAGATACGGCGCAAGAATTTCATTCCACCCGAGGCCTTTCCCTACAACCATAAAATCATCTTCCAGGACTTCACCGAGCTGACCTATGACAGCGGCAATTATGAGCCCGTGCTAGACCAAGCGTTAGAGATGATTGATTACGCGAACTTCTACAAGTCAGCAAAACCCAAGGCACAAAAGGCTGGCAAGAAGTTAGGCTTAGGCCTGGTTTGCTACGTGGAAGGCACCGGGATCGGACCCTATGAGGGGGCGCGCATTCAGGTGCAGGCCAACGGGCGGGTGAGCGTGGCGAGTGGAATTGGAACACAAGGCCAAGGGCATTTCACCAGCTTTGCGCAAATCGTGGCGGACCAACTGGGGGTCAAGGTGACCGACGTAGACCTGGTGACAGGGGACACGGACCAATTCCATTGGGGCGTAGGGACATTCGCCAGCCGCGGTGCGACCGTGGCCGGAAATGCGATCCATGCGGCGGCCGTTGCGGTGCGACGTAAGGTGCTGGCCAAGGCGGTTGAGGAATTCGAGGGCGAAGTTACCGAAGACCAATTGGAATTGGTGGATGGCAAGGTGCAAATTTTAGGGGCGCCGGAGACGGCGATTCCGTTGGGCGATTTGGCGGTGCGGGCCAACCCGTTACGCGGAGCAGTCAAACCGGGGACAGAGCCGGGGCTGGAAGCGACGGATTATTTCGGGCCGGAAATGGGCGCTACGGCCAGCGGGGCGCACGCTATGATCGTGGAAGTGGATGAAGAGACTATGCAGGTGGAGATTAAGAAATACGTGGTGGTGCATGATTGCGGCGAGATTATCAACCCGCTGATTCTGGACGGGCAAATTCACGGCGGCGTGGCACAGGGCCTAGGCAACGCATTTTTCGAAGAGCTGGTGTTCGACGAAATGGGGCAAATCACGAATGCTTCGTTCATGGACTATTTATTGCCCACGGCGCTGGACGTGCCGCGCATGATTACCGGGCACCAAGTGACCCCTTCCCCACTCAACCCGTTGGGAATCAAGGGCGCCGGGGAAGCAGGGGCTATTCCGGTGGGGCCGCTGTTTGCGCAAGCGGTCGAGGACGCGTTGGATCTGGAGGGATTCGAAATCCGGGAGATCCCGCTGAGTCCGTTGAAGTTGTGGGATCTGGTGAAAGCGCATAAGTCAAGTGGAAAGCAATCGAGCAGCTAGGTCCTCCATCCATTAAAGTCATCATTATTGAATACACATTAATAAAATTGGATGGCGTAACCTTAGTCGTTACTCTGTCCATCCTTACCGAGGAGTTCTCATGGATAGCATCCTGATTACAAATGCGCAATTGCGGGGGCGAAAGACAGGGGACTTTGTGGAGATTCAAATTGAGGGCGGGAAAATTGCAACAATTGGGAAATCGGGGAGGGGGAAGGCTGAGGTGGAGATTGACGCGGGGGGCAATTTGGTGACCGAATCTTTCGTTAATCCACATTTGCATCTGGACAAGGTGTACACGCTGGATCGGATGGATGAGCTGGCGCTGCAGAGTTATCAGGGCGAGGGGATGGGCAAGGCGATGAATGCCATCGAATTGGCTTCGCGGGTGAAAGCGGAATACGATGCAAGCTGGATCCTGCCGAATGTGCGCAAAGCGTTGACGCTAGCGGCGCAGAATGGCAACACGCATATCCGGGCGTTTGCGGATGTGGACAGTAAGGCGCAGCTGGTGGGGGTCAAGGCGCTGATCCAGGCACGGGAAGAATTCAAAGGCGTAGTGGACTTGCAGGTGGTGGCATTCGCACAGGACGGCTTGGCGCGCGAACCGGGGGCTGAGGAGCTCGTGCGGGAGGCGATGAAGTTGGGCGCGGATGTGGTGGGTGGCATCCCCTGGATCGAATTCACGGATAAGGACGTGCAACAACATGTAGACGTCATCTTCAACATCGCCAAGGAATTCGACAAGCCGGTTTCCATGCTGGTGGACGATGCGGGCGACGCGGGACTACGCAGCCTGGAGATGATGGCAGTGCGTACAATCGAGCAAGGCTGGCAGGGGCGCTCGCTAGCTCATCACGCGCGGGCGATGGCGCTTTATCCGAAACCCTATTTGCAAAAGGTGATCGCGCTGCTGAAGCAGGCAGAGATGTATGTGGTGACCGACCCGCAGACCGGGCCGCTGCATGCGCGCGTGCGGGAGTTGCTGGAGGAAGGCGCGTTTGTGTGCCTGGGGCAGGATGACATTTCGGACGCGTACTACCCCTATGGGCAGAACAATATGCTGGAAGTAGCCTTCCTGGCTTCGCACCTGCTATGGATGACGAGCTGGGCGGACATGGAGACGCTTTACGACATGGTGACGACTGAAGCGGCCAAGGCGATGGGATTGGGCAATTTTGCGATCAAGGAGGGGGCGATGGCGAATCTGGTGGTGCTGGATGCGCCGAATGTGCGCGAGGCATTGCGCTACCATCACGCGCCGGTGCATGTGGTGAGTCACGGGCGTTTGGTAGAAAAATAATATTGGACTTGGAAATTCTTTCACTCTCTCCAGCGGCCAAAGCGTGGTTGCAGGAGACTCGGATTGCCCACGTGTTGCACGTGTTTGATCCGGTTTGCAACCTGATCAATGATGAGGGAGAGGTGCTTTCGCTGGTGGATGCGCGCGTGGGCAACGGACCCTTTTCTGCGGTGGTGGCGCGGGGTGGCTTTACGGATTGGGTGAGCGCACATTCCGGGGTGCTGCTATCGCCACCGGTGCTCATGGTGGGCGACGGAATCTTCAAGTATTTTCAAGCCAAGCTGTGGATGCCACAACCGGATTGGACAGCGTTGCGCGAAGAGTTGGATGGGCTTCAGAAGGCGAGCAAGAACGTCCAAGTGCTATTAAGCAGGCACGCAGAAGCGGAGAGTTTTGCCTGGCTGATGATGCCGGATAGCGACCAGGCAACCTATGGCAACGCGGTGTTCGAGCGGGCGAAACAGGCGATTGGTGAACTCTTGAGGGCACTGATGGAAGAAAACATTGAAGCGATGCGGGCCGCGGCGAGCCAATTGGCAGGATTGGGGAGCGGGCTAACTCCGGCTGGAGACGATGTACTGGTCGGCATGATGCACGCGTTGTGGGCCACGCGGCCGGAGGTGCAGGCACTGGCTTTGAGCCTGGTGTTGGCCGAGGCAGCGGCGCCGCGCACGAATTCGCTTTCGGCGGCGTGGTTGCTCGCAGCGGGGCGCGGCGAGGCCGGGGAAGCCTGGCACGAGCTATTTGCGGCGATTGCGGCGAAGGATGCTGGCGCGCAAGAGGCGGCCGTGATGCGGATCCTGCCCACCGGGCACAGCTCGGGGGCGGACGCGCTGGGTGGGTTCGCGGCAATGATTCAGATGGAGGCCCAGGCTTGATTTTGGTTAGCGGAGCCGCAGGAAAGACCGGACTGGCGGTGTTGAAAGCGCTGCGAGCAAAGGGCGTGGGGGCCAGGGCAATGGTGCGGAGCCAGGCACAGGAAGCGGCAGTACTGGCGGCTGGGGCGAGCGAAAGCGTGGTGGGCAACATGGAAATTGAAGCGGATTTATCGAAGGCGTTGCGGGGCGTAGAGGCGGTTTATTTGATCGTGCCGAACGTGCACCCCAAGGAAGTGGAGATCGGAAAGGCAACTATCGCGGCAGCGTTGACAGCGGGCGTGGAGCGCTTTGTGTATCACTCAGTGCTATTTCCGCAAATTGAACGAATGCCGCATCATTGGCGTAAGCTGTTGGTGGAAGAAACGCTGATTCAATCCAGTCTGAATTTCACGATCTTACAGCCGGCGAATTACATGCAAAACGTATTGGCCTATTGGGAGGCAATCCAAGACAATGGCGTTTTATCGTTGCCCTACTCCATTGAGGCGCGCAGCACGCCAGTAGATTTAAAGGAAGTGGCGGAGGTGGTGGCCAAGGTTCTTACAGAGAAGGGCCATTCCGGGGCGATCTATCCGTTGGCTGGGCCGGAGCTTTTATCCAGCCGGGAGATGGCGGCACAGATGGGGCGCGCACTGGGGCGCGATGTGCAGGCCGAGCGTATGGAGTTGGCAGTGTGGGAGGAAGCGGCCAAGGGGCTGGATGCGGAAAGGCGGGAGACGCTGAAGCAAATGTTTGCGTATTACGATGAGCGGGATTTTGTGGGGAATGCGAGTGTGCTGCGGCACTTGCTGGGGCGGGAGCCGATGCGCTTTGCGGAGTTTTTGGAGCGGATGGCGGGCTAGCGTAAAGACTCAATGCGATATCGGGCATGCCACGGTTTCCTGACAATGACCGGGACCTAGCAAAGAAGAGGGCGCGGAGCGAAAAAATGATTCGGATGGATTCGTCGCTCCGCTCGGAATGACAATAAGAGCGGGGAGACAACGGGTTGGACTGCAGCGTTTGCTGAATTTATGAAATAAAAAAAGAGGAGCGGCAATCCGCTCCTCTTTTTTGTTGATTAGACGAGGTTTAGCCTTCGGGGGGCTTTACGACCACGAAGAGCAAGTTGACCAGGATGCCGAGGACCGCGGCGGTTGCAATCGCGGGCAGCCCACTGGGGAAGACGCTCTGGAAGATCGGGATCGGCAGGAAACCACCATCGAAGCCGATGTTGCCACCAATGCCGAGCACCATGATGATGGCGCCGACTGCCAGGTTGCGCGGCTCAAACATATTGACCTTGTGCTCCTGCATCAGGGCAATACCTTGCATGCCGATGACACCGAAGAGGTAGATCGCAAGACCACCACTGACGGCGAGAGGAACACTGGCCACGATGGCTTGAAGCTTGCCGACGAAGCCGAGCAAGATGGCAATAAATCCAGCCATCATAAGCGCAGGCCCTGAGTAGTTTCGGGTGATGGCCATCAAAGAGTTGTTCTCACCATAGTTGGTGCCTGCGGTAGCGCCGACGAGACCGTTAAGGAAATCGCCGATACCATCGAGTATCAGGTTGAAGCCGATGTGCTTATCCAGTTCGTATTTCTCTTTCTTCTGCTCCACCGCAAAGCGGTCGACATAGAGACTGATCTGGTAGAGGTGCGCAGTTGATTCGGGGATGGTGGCAATAGCCATGATCGCGATACTGAAGATGGCTGTGCCTACAAAGGCACCGCTAAACACCGGGAAAGTCAGATGTGGCAAAGCGAACCAAGGTTGAGAGGAGACGCCCGCCAAGCTCACAGAGCCGGGATCAACCACTGCTGAAATCAGGTAACCCGCAACACCACCCAAGAGAATAGGCAGCATGCCCACAAAACCACGTCCCTGAAGATAAACCGAGAAGATCACCGTGAGGAGAAGCGTAAGGATCGAAACTGTCCAATTTGCACCAGCCAGATTCAAGGCAGCAAAAGCCAAACCGAAACCGATGATTGCCGCTACAGATCCTGTGACCACGGGCGGCAGGATGTTATCCAGCTTATCCTTGCCCACAGCGCGGATTATGAAACCGACGGCGATGTTCAAAAGTCCAGTAACCACGATACCCGCCTGCATCGTGCTCAGGACTTCATCCGCAACGGGGACGCCGAATGCTGGCAAGCTACCCGTCATTGCATTTGCAACGGCCAGATAGGCAGCGATGTAGCTAAAGCTGGAACCATAAAAGAGGGGAATGAATTTACCGATGCCGCGCTTGGACAATAACAAGGCGACAATGGTGGATACACCTGATGCCAGAAGAACCGTGCCGATGTGAAAACCGGTCAGCGCGGCGACAAACACCGTGGCAGGAAACATCGTCAGGACATGCTGAAAGCCCAAGAGGATGTTCTGGCCAAGCGGCGGGGTTTCGTTGGGCAGATAGCCCATACGTTTTGCCATTGGAGATCTCCTTTTCACAATAGTGGTATTGCTGACATTAACCCCGAATTGCAGATAAAGCTACGTTCGTTACAAAAAGCATTTATAGAATATTTGAACTATAATCTGCGCACTCCCCTCTTTTTGGTAAAGGAGTCCCAATTTGGGCAAACAAAAGGGATTGTTGAGCACAGTTCGGGTGGTGGATTTGACGCGGGTGCTGGCCGGACCCTACTGCACAATGATGTTGGGAGACCTGGGCGCGGACGTGATCAAAATTGAGGCGCCCGGCAAGGGAGATGACACACGCCAATGGGGCCCGCCATTCACCGAATCGGGAATGTCAGCTTATTTTATTTCGGCCAACCGCAACAAACGGAGCATGACACTAAATCTCAAGAGTGCAGCCGGCATAGAGGTGTTGAAGGACCTGATTCGCGGGGCGGACGTGGTGGTGGAGAATTTCCGAGTGGGGACTCTGCAGCGGCTGGGGGTGAGTTATGAAGAGATGAAAGCGATCAACCCCAAGGTGATTTACTGTACGATTACCGGATTTGGCAGCACAGGGCCCTATGCGGACAAGGCGGGCTACGACTTCATTGTGCAGGCGATGAGCGGCCTGATGAGCCTTACGGGGCCGCAGGAGGGCCGTCCGTACCGTGTGGGGGTGGCGATTGCAGACCTGCTGACGGGAATCTATGCGAGCAACGCCATTTGCGCGGCGCTGTACGCGCGAGAACAGAATGGCGAGGGGGCGCGAATCGATGCTTCGCTGCTCGATTCACAGGTTGCGACATTAACGTATGTAGCGAGCAATTATTTGAACTCGGGAGAAACGCCGACGCGGCTGGGGAACGGGCACCCGAACATTGTTCCCTATCAGGATTTCAAGGCCAAGAATGGCTATTTTGCGTTCGCGGCAGGCAACGATGGGCAATGGAAGAAATTCTGTGAAGCCGCAGGCGTGGACGAATGGGCCGAGGACGAGCGCTTTGCGAGCAATCCCAAACGAGTGGAAAACCGCGTTGAGGTGATCGTGATGTTGGATGAACTTTTCGCCACGCGGACGGTGGCTGAATGGCTAGCGATATGTGATGATGCTGGCATTCCCGCGGGGCCAATCAACACGATTGACCAGGCGCTTGCCGATCCTCAAGTGGTGGCACGGAATCTAATCCTGCATGCGGAGACAGAGGCCGGGGAAACCATCCAAATGGCGGGCATGCCCTATCAAATCCCAGGCAGCGAAGCAAAGGTGCGCTATGCCCCACCGGAGCTGGGTGCCCATACTGAGGAAGTGCTGCGCGAGGTGCTGGGCTACGACGTTGCGCGGATTAACGAGCTTCGCAGTGAAGGTGTTGTTTAGTATAGGGGTAATGGCTATGCGCAACTCACGGATATTGATGTAAATGTCTGAATTGAGCGAAGACGTCGAGGAATTCCGCAAGATCGTGCATCTGGATCTGGACGCGTTTTTTTGCGCGGTCGAAGAATTGCATGATCCGTCCTTGCGTGAAAAACCCTTTGCGGTAGGCGGAAGCCCGGAGCATCGCGGCGTGGTGGCTTCCTGCTCTTATGCAGCGCGTAAATACGGCGTGCATTCGGCGATGTCGATGGCCAAGGCCAAGCAGCTATGCCCCGATTTGATCAACGTGCGGCACAGCTTCGGCAACTATACGGAGTACTCTAGACAGGTGATGGACATTTTGCGCACCTACTCCCCTCTGGTGCAGCCGATCTCGATTGACGAGGCTTTTATGGACCTCAGCCATCTTCCCGACAGCACAGAAAAAATGGCGCGACAAATCCAAGCGCAGATCCACCATGAGGTGCAACTGCCCTCTTCGCTGGGCGTGGCCAGCAACAAATTGGTAGCCAAGATCGCCACCAACGTGGGAAAAGCGGCCCACGGCGGAGACAGCTACCCAAACGCAGTAATGGTGGTGCCGCCGGGCGAAGAAGCGGTTTTCCTGGCACCGCTGCCCAGTGACGCCTTGTGGGGGGTGGGTCCTAAAACGGCGGAGAAGCTAGCGGAATTGGGGCTGCACACGATTGGGGACATTGCGGCATATTCCTTCGAGGCGCTTGAACAGCGCTTTGGGCAAACCGGCCGCTACCTGCACCAAAGGGCGCGCGGCGCGGACAGCAGCCCCGTGCGCGTTTCGCACGACACGAAATCTGTGAGCCACGAAGTGACCTACTCACAGGACACCTACGATGAAAATAAACTGCGGGAGACGATCGGGCGACAGGCTCAATCGATCAGTAAGCGGCTGCGCAAACTCCAGCTTTACGGCAGCACGGTGAAGTTGAAGCTGCGCTGGCCCGACTTCACAACCTTTACACGACAAAGCACTTTGAACGAGCCCACGGATCAGGCAGATGATATTGAGCGTATGGCGCTAGAACTGCTACGGAAGCACTGGAAACGGGGACGCAAAGTGCGGCTACTCGGCGTAGGGGTCAGTGGGTTGGGGCCACCGAGCAAGCAGCTCAACTTGTGGGATTGGGACCCGGCGGACTTTGCACGCACTGAAAAACTGGAGACCACGCTGGAACAACTCAAAACGCGTTACGGGGCTAAGGCCGTACAACGGGCGAGCAAACTGGAGCGGGCTTAGGTTTGGGCGGGACGAATGGGATCGGGACGCTGCGGGAGCGCTCGCTGCACGCGGGCCTCAAGGCGCACCTAGCGAGGGATGGCGATAGCATCGAGGCGCTTGTAGATGGCTACCACATTGACATTCTGCGTGACGAACTATTAATCGAAATCCAGACGGGTAACTTCGGCAAGATGAAGAGCAAACTAAGCAAATTGCTGCAGACGCACGAGATTTTGCTGATATACCCCATCCCCACCAAAAAGTGGATCGTACGCTTGAACCAGCGCGGGAAGGAAGTGGCGCGGCGCAAATCTCCCGGGAAGGGACGGACAGAGAACGTATTCCGGGAGTTGATTCGAATGCCGGAGATTGCGGCGCATCCCAATCTGGCGATCGAATTATTATTTACGCACGAGGAAGAAATCTGGCGAGACGATGGCAAGGGAAGCTGGCGGCGGGGAAAATGGAGCATTGAAGATCGGCGATTGCTGGATGTGGTGGGGGCGACGCGACTGCAAGGGCGGAGCGATTTTTTGGGTGTGCTGCCGACGAGCCTGCCTGAGGAATTCACCAACAAGGAGTTGGCCAAAGAAGGCAGGATGCCAATCAACCTGGCGACCAAAATGACCTATTGCCTGCGGAGGATGGGCTATCTAGAGATGGTGGGCAAGCGCGGGCAGGCCTATGTGTTTTCGGCGGGGGCAACTTAAGCGGGTCAAGGTGTTTTCCTGTGCACTACGGAATGTTTGGGCCGCAATGCTGTTGATACAATCCTGCCATGAAAGTTAATTTTTCTCTGGGCGAAAGCAAAGCGGCTTTTGAGCGTGCCCTCCAACGGGCAGAGGCGGATAACGTGGTGGCGCGGATCTGGGAGCGAGACCATACGGTTTGGAGTCCGGACCCGGACGAAATCAGTAACCGGCTGGGTTGGTTGGATATCGCCGACCGGATGCAGTGTGAAGTGGGGAGATTGGAGGATTTTGCCAGGAAGGTGCGAGAAGCGGGAATTCGCCACGTGCTGCTTATGGGGATGGGCGGTTCCAGCCTAGCACCTGAAGTGTTCAGCCGCATGATGGGGGCCTCGAAAGGCTATCCAAGTTTAGATGTGCTGGACAGCACCGATCCGGCGGCGGTGCGAGAGCGCATGGCGCAATTCAAACCCCAGGAAACGCTGTACGTAGTGTCCACCAAGTCGGGTGGGACGGTAGAAACCATCTCTTTCTTCAAGACATTTTACAATCAGGCGCGGGAGGCGCTCGGAGAAGCCGACGTGGGGCAACACTTTGTGGCGATCACCGACCCAGGCAGCAAGCTAGAGGCGTTGGCGAAGGATTTCGGTTTTGGCGAGATATTTATTAGTGATCCGAATATCGGGGGGCGCTATTCAGCACTCTCGTACTTCGGGCTGGTCCCTGCGGCTCTGTTGGGCATTGATTTGGATAGGCTGCTGGCCGGGGCCATCCACATGGCGAAGGCATGCGGCGCGGAGCGACCGGCTGGCGAAAACTCCGGAGCGCAGCTGGGTTTGGCGATGGCCGAACTGGCCAAGGCGGGCCGCGACAAGCTAACCTTTGTGACGGCTGAGGCGCTGGCGCCCTTTGGAGATTGGGCGGAACAGTTGATCGCGGAGAGCACGGGCAAATCGGGAACGGGCATTTTGCCGGTGGTTGGCGAACCGCGTATGGCAGCGGAGGCGTATGGGACGGACCGAGTGTTTGTGGGGCTGTGGATAGATGACGCGGACCCTGATTTGGCCGACGTGACCGAGGCGGGCCAGCCAGTGATCCGGATTGACTGGGAAGACATTTATGATTTGGGGGCGCAATTCTTTGTGTGGGAATTCGCGACGGCGGTGGCAGGCTACGGCATGGGGATTCAGCCATTCAACCAACCCAACGTGGAGGCAGCCAAGGTGCAGGCGCGTAAGATGACAGAGGCCTATATCCAGAGCGGGATTCTGCCCGAAGCGGATACGGCTGGGCTGGGGGCGGAGACTTTGCTGGCCTTTGTGGACCAGGCGCAGGCGGGGGATTACCTAGCCATCCAGGCGTATGTGCAGCCCAGCGGTGAAAACGAGGCGGCGTTGCAAGGTCTGCGAAGCGCCCTGCTGGCGAGGAGCGGACTGGCAACCACGCTGGGCTTTGGGCCGCGCTTCCTGCATTCGACGGGTCAGTTGCATAAGGGGGATGGCGGCAACGGGCTATTCATTCAATTGATTAGCCCCCCACCCTCGGAGGACTTGGTCATTCCTTTGGAGGCGGGCGCTTCACGTTCTGAGATCAGCTTTGGGGTGTTGAAACAGGCCCAGGCGCTTGGGGATGCGCAGGCTCTGCGCGAGGCTGGGCGACGGGTGATAAGCATGATTGTGGATAGGGATGTGGCCGCGCAGGTGCTGGAGTTAACGGCAGGAATTCGTGCCGTGGACGCTTCCGATGCTTAACATAAAAATTCAGATAGGCTCGATGGGTTGATGACTAGGACTGTAGCTATTCAAAAACAGGAAGCCGCAGAAGCGGCGGTTGCGCTGGTTCGCTCGGGGATGGCGCTGGGCCTGGGACACGGGAGCACGGTGCAGTTCGCGCTGGAGGCGCTGGCGGCCAAGATCAATTCGGGAGAATTGATCGATTTGATATGCATACCGGCGTCGAAGGCGAGCGAGGCGGCTGCGAAAAAACTGGGGATTCCCTTGGGCAATTTTGAGGAGCACACCCGTTTGGAACTCACGATTGATGGGGCAGATGAGGTGGATCCGGAATTCAATTTGATCAAGGGCGGCGGGGGGGCACTGCTGCGAGAAAAGATGTTGGCGCAGGCCAGCGAACGGGTGGTGATCATTGTGGATGCTGGCAAACTAAGCCCCAAGCTCGGCAGTCAATTTGCGCTGCCCGTGGAGGCGCTGCCGTTTGGGTGGCGGGGGCAAGTGGATTTTCTTGCCACGCTGGGGGGCGAGGCGCGCTTGAGGACGGGGTCGGATGGAAAGCCGGTGTTGAGCGACCAGGGCAATTATTTATCGGATTGCTATTTTGGGCCAATTGAGGATTTGGCTGACTTGGCGCGGCAGCTTGAAGCCAGGGCCGGATTGCTGGAGCATGGCCTATTTTTGGGGCTGGCGACGGATGTGTTTGTGGGTGGCGATGATGGCGTGGAGCATCACAGAGTGGCCCGCGCGGGCTGACACGGGATTGAGGGGGGTACGAGTGATTGGAAACGGGGGAAACGTGGAGTCGGGTGGATTCTTCGCTTCGCTCAGAATGACAAAAAAATACTAGGGATGAGATGAGGTCAAGTAATCAGCTGGTCGGCGATGAGCGTGATGGGGTGTTGGGCTTCACGGTCTGAGCCGGAGGCGATTTGGGTGCGGCAAGAGATGCCGGGGGCAACAACAATCTGATCGGGGGTAGCGGCGCGGAGCGCGGGGAAGAGGGCCAACTCGCCCACCTGCATGGAGAGATCATAATGCTCAGCCTCGTAGCCGAAGGAACCGGCCATACCACAGCAACCTGAATCAACAATTTCCACTTCCCAACCCAAGGCTTCCAAAAGATGCGCTGTGGCTTGTTGACCGATGGGAAAGCCGTCGGCGGCAGGAGGTTGAGCCTTCTGGTAGCAGTGGCCATGCAATAGGACTCTGCCGCCGGGCTGCGCAGAAAGCGTTTCAGCTGGAGATTTGTCATTGGGGCCAGGGCGAAGCAAGAATTCTTCCAGCATCCAGGCGCGCTGGGCGAGGGCCTGTGCGGGGGCGCTTTCGGGAAGTAACTCGAGATATTCGTCCTTCAGGGTGTACAGCTCGGAAGGCTCCAGACCAACAACAGGGAGCCGACCTTCTGGATCAAGCTGGTGAATGGCATTCAGCAGCTTTTCGGCGTGACGCTGGGCTTCAGGGAGGAAACCCTTTGATATCAGGGGGCGACCGGCACCAAGCACAGGGATCACTTGGGGGCGGAGTCCCGCGGCTGCGAGCAGCTTTAGTGCGGCTTGCTTGACTTCGGGGTAGAAGAATTCAGTAAAAGGATCGTTAAGCAGTAGAACGTCTGAGGGCGGGAGACCAGAGGCTTGAGACTGGAGATCTGAGACTGGAGGCCTGAATTTGGGAAGGCCGCGTTTGGCGGAAAAGCCTAAGAATGCCTGAGCCAGCCAGGCACTGATGGGGTTGCCGATGAGCGTGTTGGCGAGCGGGGCAATGGGCTGGGCGAAGCGTCCAAGGCGATCCAAGTTCACGAAAAGATAATCACGCAGCGGGCGGCGATGGGTACTGTAGTATCGATGCAGAAATTCGTATTTGAGCTTGGCCACATCCACAGCGGAGGGGCATTCGGCTTTACAACCCTTGCACTCAAGGCAGAGATCAAGGGCAGCGTGGGCCTGGGATTCGGTGGCGCTATCCACTGTGGGGCTGGAAATCATAGCGCGCAGCAGATTGGCGCGGCCGCGGGTGCTATGCATTTCTTCGCGGGTGGCCTGGAATGAGGGGCACATGACCCCGTGATCCTTGCGGCAAACCCCAGCCCCATTGCACATTTCAATCGCGCCAGCCAAGCCACCTTGTGTGGCGAAATCAAATACAGGGATCCAGGCCTGTGTTTTGTATCCATCGCCGAAACGTAAATTTTGATCCATTGAGGGCGCGTCGATGAGCTTGCCGGGGTTAAGGATATTGTGCGGGTCGGCGGTTGATTTGAGGGCGCGGAAGGCGGCCATGATCTCGGGGCCAAAGGTGGCTTCGAGCCATTCGGAACGCGCCAGGCCATCGCCGTGTTCGCCACTCATGGCACCGCCAAAGCGATTGGCAAGCTGAACTACTTCCTCGGTAATGGCGCGCATTTGCTGGATACCCGAGAGAGTCTTGAGGTTGACGAGGGGGCGCACATGCAGGCATCCAGCGGATGCGTGGGCGTAAAAATCGCCGTGTGTGCCGTGGGCGGCAAAAATGCGCTCGAGGCCGCGAACAAATTCACCAAGCTGCTCAACCGGCACGGCGACATCTTCGATAAAGGGCAGCGGCTTGCTATCGCCGGGGCGGGACATGAGCAAGCCGAGGGCCACCTTGCGGACGGACCAGATCTGGTTTTGCTCCTCAGCGCTAAGGGCCAAAACAGCCTTGGGGCCAAGACGTTTGAGTTGGCGCTTGAGCTCGTTTGGGTCGTCGCCTGAGAATTCAACGACGAGGAGCGCGGCCGGATCGCCGTGGACAAAGGAGAGTTTTTCGGCGTAGGCGGGGACGGCGCGAGCGAGACGGATCATGGCCTGGGGAATGAGCTCCACAGCGGACGGAGATAATTCAAGCAGGCCGGGCGTGGCATCGCAGGCGGCAGCGATGGATTCGAAGTTGAGAACGCCGAGTACAGTTTGCGGAGCACGCGGCACGATGCGGATTTTGGCCCGGCTCGTGACGGCCAGCGTGCCCTCAGAGCCAACCAGCAGGGGAGCCAAATTCAAAGAATCCGGCCGCACTGGAGGATAGGCACCGTTGGCTTTTTGATCCCACATGGGCGGCTGACTGGGTGCCCAGGGTAAGAGGTAATTCAGGCTGTAGCCAGAGGCACGACGCCAGGAGCGCGGCCAGGTGCGGCGGATGGCCTCGGCGTAATCAGTGCGCAGGGCCAAGGCGCGGGCATAGAGGCGGCCTTCCAGATCGTCGCGAGCAGCGCGTCGCCTGGCTTCATCCAGCGGGACTTCGGCGAGGCGGGCCTGGGTGCCATCGGATAGAACAACATCCATTTCAAGGACATTGTCCGAACTCATGCCATAGAGGATGGAATGGGCACCAGTAGAGTTGTTGCCGAGCATGCCGCCAAAACTTGCGCGGTCTTCGGAGGCAGGATCGGGGCCGTACTTGAAACCACGCGGGGCGGCCATGCGGTTAAAGCGATCCAGCACGACGCCGGGTTGGACCCAGGCATAGCGCTCTTCTGTGTTTATTTCGAGGATGTTGTTCAGATGGCGGGAACAATCAATGACAAGGGCTTCGCCGACAGTCTGTCCAGCAAGGCTGGTGCCGGAGCCGCGCGGCAGGATCGGGATTTCGTATTCGGCAGCAAGTGAAAGCGTGGCGACCAAATCGTCTTCCTCGCGGGGGATAACCACACCAAGCGGTTCGATCTGGTAGATGGAGGCGTCTGTGCTATAGAGTTTGCGGGAAGCGGCATCTAAGCGGACTTCGCCAGCGATGCGGCGGCCCAATTCATGGGCCAGATGTTCGAGGCGCTCAGCGCTCATCGGGGAGGGGTTCTTCCACCTCTGGAGCGGTGAAGGGAGTGTAGCGGGTGATCAAGCGCCCTGGAATGCGGCCACTGATGTTGACCCCTTTACGGGTGTGCTCGATGCGCTCGACCTGACCTTGCTCGTGGAATAAGGCGATAAGGGCGCCCTGTTCGAAGGGGAGATGGACTTCAATGGGAGTAAGCGATTCATAGAGTTTGCGGCTAACCGCGGCGAGCAATTCCTCGAGACCGGTGCCCTTTAGCGCAGAAACGGCTACGGCGTCCTCAAAATCTTCGAGGATGGTCTGCGCAGCGAGCGGGTCTTCCAAGCGATCTATCTTGTTGAGCACGGTGAGCGTAGGTACATGGTCGGCGCCAATCTCGCCAAGCGTTTCGTGGACGGCCTCAGCCTGGGCATCCACAAAGGGATGAGTGATGTCGAGCACATGAATGAGGAGTTCGGCTTCCTTGATCTCCTCCAGGGTGGCCTGAAAGGACTCGACCAAGGTGGTGGGCAATTTCTGGATAAAGCCGACCGTATCCGTGAAGAGCGCTTCGCGGCCACCGGTTAGCTCGACGCGGCGGGTGGTTGGATCGAGGGTTGCGAAGAGCTTGTTGGCTACATAAACGTCGGAATCAGCGAGGGCATTGAGCAGAGTGGATTTGCCGGCATTGGTGTAGCCGACCAGAGCCACAACGGGCACACGGGAGCGTTTGCGGCGGGCGCGGTAGCGGCTGCGATGGGCACGCACTTTTTCCAACTCTTTTTTCAGATGCGTGATGCGGCGACCAATCTCGCGGCGATCAACTTCCAACTGGGTTTCACCGGGGCCGCGCAGACCCACACCACCGACGCCTCCCGCACGACCGCCGCCACCGCCCGCCTGACGGGCGAGATGGGTCCAGGCGCGGGTCAGGCGCGGAAGGCGATATTCGTATTGGGCCAATTCGACCTGGAGAGCACCTTCGTGGGTGCTGGCATGCTGTGCAAAAATATCCAGGATGAGAGCAGTGCGATCAATTACGCGCCGATTATCTTTGAATAAAGTTTCGAGTTCGCGCTGATGGCGGGGGTTGAGTTCGTCATCAAAGAGGATGACTCTAGCATCGAGTTCATCGGCAAGCGCCTTTACCTCGTCCACTTTGCCAGAGCCGATGAAGGTTTTCGAATTGGGTTGGGTAAGCTGCTGCGTAACGAAGCCGACGACATCCAACCCGGCAGTGACGGCGAGCAGTTCGAGCTCTTCGAGCGAATCTTCAAGGGGAAGCAAACCGGGCTGGCCCGAGATCTCGACGCCAACCAAGAGAGCACGTTCTGCCAACCGTTCGGTGGAATGCAATTGGCCTTTGGGCATCAATACCTCTTGTTTACCCAATCGGCGATGCGGCGAGTTCCCTCTTGCAGGCGCTCTAATTCGGTGACGAGCGAAATGCGCAGATAGCCTTCTCCGTGCTTACCAAAGACCACACCCGGCGTGGTGCTCACACCGGTGTCTTCGAGAAGCCGGGCACAGAAATCCAGGCTGCTGGTTTCTTCTGCTGGAATGGGAACCCAAACATAGAGGGCGGCCTGCGGCGGCTGGACATGCAGGCCAGCGGTATGGAGGCCATCCACCACGGCGTCGCGACGCAGCTGGTAGATGCGGTTGCGTTCCACAATCCAATCCAAATCAGTTTGGAAGGCGAGTTCTCCTGCCGCTAGTATGGGGGCAAAAACCGCGGAATCCTGCTGGCTCTTGTAAGTTTCAATGTAACCAACAACTTCGGCGTTACCCAGCGCCATGCCAATGCGCCAGCCGGCCATGTTGTAGGCTTTGGAGAGTGAATTGAACTCGACAGCGACTTCTTTGGCGCCATCGATTTGGAGCAGGCTGGGGGCCTGGTAACCGTTGAAGCCGACTTCCGTGTAGGGGGCGTCGTGAGCCAGCAAGATATCGTTTTTGCGGGCAAACTCCACAGCGCGGGCGAAAAAATCCAGGTCGGCAATCGCACCGGTGGGATTGTTGGGGTAGTTGAGCCAAAGAATCTTGGCGCGCTTGGCGATGTCGGCGGGAATGGCCCCCAGATCGGGGAGGAAGGCGTTCTCGGCGAGGAGCGGCATCAAATGGACTTCGGCGCCAGCGATCTCGGCGCTTACGGCATAGACCGAATAGCTGGGGTCGGGGACAAGCGCCAAATCACCGGGATTGAGGAGCACCTGGCTGAGGATAAAGAGGCCTTCCTTTGAGCCGAGCAAATCGATGACCTCGCTGCCGGGATCCAGCTCGACCTCGAAACGCTCGGCGTAATGGCGGGCAGCGGCCTTGCGAAAGGGTCCGGTTCCCGAGCCGAGCGTGTACCCGTGGGTGGTGGGCAGGCGGGCGGACGTGGCGAGGGCTTCGACCACGGCATCCGGTGGAGGCAGGTCGGGGCTACCCATATCCATGCGAATGACATCCACGCCACTCGACCGCATAGCGGTGATGCGCTTGCCAAGCTGGGCGAAGAAGTAAGGCTGGATGCTGGAGATACGTTGGGCAGGTTTCATATGCGCTCTAGTGTACGGCACAGCCGAGCTTTTGCCAAGAATATGCTTACTCGGCAAGCAGCCAAGCCAAAAGTGTGTCCCCCACAACTTGCAAGCTATGCACAGAGACCTTGTCGGTGGTGTCGGCGCGGGTATGCCAGAATTCGTACTCCAAGTCAATAATATCCACTGCGGGGATGCCGCGTTCGAGAAATGGGATGTGGTCATCCAAAATGTAATATTTGGTCTGGTTGAGGAAAATATCGCCATAGCCAAGTTGCGCAGCGATTGACCAAATTTCAGCGACGAGTTCGGGATCAGAATTGCCATCAATGGGCAAGGATAGATCTACATCGCCGACCATATCCACGATGATGACAGCCTCGGGGTTGCTTGTAAGTTGTTCCGCAAAGGCACGCGAGCCGAGGATCCAATCCCAACCGGGAAGGCCGCCGCTATCTTCGGCATCGAAGAAGACCAGCCAAATCTCTTTTTCCAGGGTTTCGGGAAGCACACGGGCCAGTTCCAGAAGGACGGCGACCCCCGAAGCTCCATCGTTGGCGCCGGGAACCGGGAGTTGAGCGAACTCGGGGTCAGGATCACGGTCGGCGAGAAGGCGGCTATCGTAGTGGGCGCCCAGCAGGATCCACTCATCGCCAGTGCCGCGGCGCGCCACGAGGTTGGTGAGGGCGTGGCCCAGGCGCTCGGCACGCTGGGTTTCCACGGTCCAGCCGCTGGATTCGAGCTCGCGCTGCATCCAGGCGAGGGCATTGCTTTGGGCGAGCGAGCCAGGAATTCGGGGGCCGAGATCCACCTGATAAGCAACATCCAGGAGGGCGCGTTGGCCATTGAAGGCAGTCAGCTGAGATGAAGGTGCGCCCCATTGGAGACCAAGAGCGACAAGGACGAGCGAGAGAATCGCGAGGATGACGGTTGGATTTCTGGGAAGATGAGGTTTCGTAATCATTTGGCCGAGTAATGGCTATGCGCAATCAAGGATACGAAGAGATTTGTACTTATTTTACTGGCAAGTAAGGTTGTTAGTTCTCCAACCTAGAACATAAACTTTGGGGTGAAAAGAGCAGGCTTGAAGCCCGCCACTACACATGATTAAGCGCCGGATTAAGCTGCTACAGGCGACACCATGCCCACTTTGGACAGATAGGCATTCAGGTGCTCGAGAGCGCGGGTGGCGTGGGCCTGGGCGCGCTGGCGACGGTTGAGACGTTGGCTGGTTTCAAGTGGTGGCATGAGGCCAAAGTTGGCTTTCATAGGTTGGAAATCGGCGGGGTCGGCGTGGGTGATGTAATGGCAGAGCGCGCCGAGCATGGTGGTGGGCGGCAAGCTGATGGGGTCTGCGCCGGCATGCAGGCGAGAAGCGTTGAGGCCGGCAAGCAGACCAGTGGCGATGTTGCCGACATAGCCCTCCACCCCGGTGATTTGGCCCGCAAAAAATAGGTCGGCCCGATTCTTGAACTGCAATGTAGTGTGTAGGAGCTGGGGAGCGTTGATGAAGGTGTTGCGGTGCATCTGTCCGTAACGCTCAAAGACGGCGTTTTCGAGACCCGGAATCATGCAAAAGACGCGGCGTTGCTCGGGGAATTTGAGGTTGGTTTGGAAGCCGACCAGGTTGTAGAGCGTGCCAGCCAGGTTGTCCTGGCGAAGCTGGAGCACCGCGTAAGGACGTTTGCCGGTGCGGGGATCAATGAGGCCCACGGGGCGCATCGGGCCGAAGGCCAAGGATTGCTCGCCGCGCTGAGCAATGATTTCGACGGGAAGACAGCCCTCGAAGAATGTATGGGCGCCGGCGCGGACGCCCTGCTCCAGATCGACCTCAAACTCCTTGAGTTCGATGCGCTCAGCAGCCTGCAAGGCAGCGACAAAAGCGGCGTATTCCTCTTTGGTCATGGGGCAGTTGATGTAATCGCCCTGCCGCTCATCGCCACGGTCGTAACGGGAGGCGCGATAGGCAATCTGCATGTTGATCGAGTCGAGGCTGACAATGGGCGAAATCGCATCGTAGAAATACAGGTGCTGCTCTCCGCTGAGGGCAGCCAGGGATTGGGAGAGGCTGGATGATGTCAGCGGCCCGGAGGCGATGATGGCGAGGCCATCGGGGATGGCAGGCATTTCCTCGCGAATGATTTCAATGTTTGGATGGGCGGCAATACGCTCCGAAACGGACTCGGCGAAGCCTTCGCGATCAACAGCCAGCGCCCCACCCGCAGGCACCGCAGTGGCTTCGGCTACTTCAAGGAGCATGGAGCCCATAAGGCGCAACTCATCCTTGAGCAAGCCAGAGGCGCGGTCGGGGAGATTTGAGCCCAGAGAATTGGAACAGACCAACTCGGCAAGGTTCTTGCTCTGATGTGCACCAGTGCTCATTTTTGGGCGCATTTCGTAGAGGCGAACGCGCAAGCCGCGTTGAGCAGCTTGCCAAGCAGCCTCGGACCCGGCCAGGCCACCGCCGACTACGATAAGGTCATAGGAATTGGACATCGGGGGATTCTACCAAAATTGGGCTGGCACAGAACTTGCACCATAAAGAGGGAATTCATATAATCACAGTGTTCGGAGACAATTATGACCTTCCAAAGCCAAGGCGCCTTCCAAAGCCCCAGCCAACGGGCACAAGCCACTGCTCATTTAGCACAGACGATGACGCTGCTGGGCCTAAATTCGCTTGAATTAATCCAAAAAGTTGAGGCGGCAATTTCCGAGAATCCGGCGTTGGAGCTGGTTGAGGGGCGGCACTGCCCCAATTGCGGACGCAGCCTGCAGGCGGAAGCCGTATGCCCGACGTGCGCTTATAAGGCCAAGGCAGGAAATTCCGACGAACCTATCGTTTTCCTGAACCCGCCAGAAGACAATTATGCGCCGCGCAGTAGCGGCGCTCAGGAGCTTTCCGATGACATCCCTACAGCAGATATCCAGGACCTGCCAGCCTACGTGCTGCAACAGATTGCCAGCGAACTTGAAGCTGACGAATTGGAAATCGCAGCGCATTTGTTGACCAGTCTCAACGAAGATGGTTTGTTGACCACGACGCTGCCCGAAGTAGCGCGGTTCTATCACCGGCCAGTAAGCGATATTGAGGCGGTGGCGGATCTGATCCGGCACGCGGATCCGCTGGGCGTAGGAGCGAGCAGCCCGCAAGAGGCACTGCTAATCCAACTCGAATCGCTGCAGGAACGGGCGCCAGATGCCGAGCTGTGCGCGAGAGCGATTGAGGAAGGGATGGGTTTGCTCAGCAAGCACCAATATGGCGAGCTGGGCAACCTGCTAGGCGTGAGCCGCTTGGTGGCCAAGGAAATCGCCGAATTCATCGTCAACAACCTGAGCCCTTACCCGGCGCGGGCCCATTGGGGCAACGTGCGGAATGTTACGGCGGAGGCGCCAGCGACCTACCAACGGCCGGACATCATCGTGCGGGAGCAGGAAGAAAACGGCAAGATTCGGCTGGTGGTCGAAGTGATGTGGCCGATCCGGGGCTTGCTGCGCATCAACCCGCTCTTTCAGGAAGCATTGCAGGAAGCACCAAAAGACAAGGCCGAACAGTGGAAAATTGATCTCGAACAAGCTACACTGCTAATCAAATGCTTGGCGCAACGCAATCACACGATCGTTCGACTGATGCAGGTGCTGGCCGTGCTGCAGAAGCAGTTCATCGTCAAGGGTGACGCGCATATGAAGCCCATTACGCGCTCCAGTTTGGCGGATGAATTGGGCGTGCACGAATCGACTGTTTCGCGAGCCGTGGCAGGAAAATCGGTTCAGCTTCCCTCAGGGAAGATCGTGCCCCTTGCGCAATTCTTCGATCGGAGCTTGCATATCCGCACCGCGTTGAAGAAAATCGTGGGCAACGAGAAGAAGCCATTGAGCGACACAAAGCTGGCAAAACAATTGGCTGAGCAAGGCTACGAGATCGCGCGGCGAACCGTGGCCAAATATCGGAATATGGAAGGCATCCTGCCTGCGCACATGCGTAAGGCACTCGCAAGCTAGGCTCAATGACATTATCTGGCATCAGCGAACTTTCACTTTTCAAGCGGCGCAGTTCGGGCAACGAAGAACTCGAGGCACTGCTTGACCTCCTGCCCCACCCCACGCTGATAGCCAACCAAAGCAACGGTCGAATCTATTTCGCCAACACCCAAGCCATACAACTTAGCGCTTACACGCGCAAAGAACTCAGTGAGTTGGACCTGCATACCGTGGTTCCAACACTTGACCAGCCGCGGTTAGCTGCGGCACTCTCCAACGGTCGCGGGCCGCAACCCTTCAAACTGGTGACCCGCAGCAGCAAGACGATTGACGTGGCACTTACATTCAGCGAACTGGGGGGCGCGGAGCATTTAGTGGCTGTTGTCGTGCGCCCGGCCAGCGAATTAACGGGTGAGAAAACAGCCAACGAACAGCAGAAATCCCGTTGGGAAGCGCTGCAATTGCTCACTGCGGCGGCCAAACAAACCGAATTGGCTTCCTGCTTCCGGCAAATCCTTCACGCCGGAAACCTGCTTACCGGGGCTTCACACATGGCGCTCTACATTCCGAAGAGCGACGCGGCGAGCTTGGAATTGGGGGCAGTTTGGGGCAGCGGGCTTGATTTTCCCTCCCATTTGAGCGGCGAAGAATTACGGAATTTGGGTGATTCCAAGGTTTGGCAAGCGGGGAAAACAATTGAAGGGAAACTGCACAAGTTAGCGCACGCAGCCAAACTGAGCTATATGGCAAGCAGCCCGCTAGATTTCAACCAGGCGAGCGAAGGGCTGCTCGTGGCAGCAGACGAACTAGCAGCACCCCCTACGGACATGCTCGCAATGCTGCAAATCCTAGCGGCTAGCGCGGCGACGGCAGCGATGAATGCGCGCATGCTGGAGCAACTATCGGCGCGGGCCACCCAATTGGAGCACAGTAACCAGCTTAGCGAGGCGCTGCAGGATAACGTGCAGGACGGATTGATATTCCTGACACGGCGTTTCGCCATTGAGGAGATGAATCCAGCGGCTGAAGGGATGCTGGGCTATGCAGACAGCGAAGCTATCGGGCGGCCCGCCACCGACATTATCATCAGCACGCATTCCCTGATGGAAGCGCTTGAAAATGCGCTGCAAAAAGCGCAGAGCGTGGACCTGGGTGAGGTGAAACTGTTGAGGCGGGACGGCACTGATTTTCTTGCGCATGTACGATTGGCACCAATCTCCGACAGCGAACAAGTGGCGCGAATCGCGGTGCTGATCAATGACCTGAGTGAAAATGAGGCGCTGCATGTTCAAAGCCAGCAGCTGCAGCAGCGCGCCTGGCTAGGCGAAGTGACGGCGATATTTGCCCACGAGGTACGCAATCCGATCAACAACATCAGCACCGGATTGCAATTGATGCAGATTAATTTTGAGGAAGACGATCCATTGCAAGAGCAGATTAAGCGCCTGCAAGAAGATTGTGATCGGTTAGAACACCGAATGAAATCAGTGCTTTCGTTTTCACGATCGCTGGACCACAACCCGGAGCCGATTGATATCGGAGAGTTCTGCAGCATGCAGATCGAACGCTGGCGGCCGCGGATGGCGCGCAATACCATTGAGCCGCACATCCATGTGGAGGTCAACACGCCGAAGGTGCTGGGTGACCGGCGGGCGCTGGATCAAGTGTTTACCAACCTGATTACCAACGCGATCCAAGCGATGGAGGAGCAAGGAAACGGAGTGTTCGCCATCAAAGTACGGACCAATAAAGCGGACAGCGCATTTGTGGACATTCACATTTCAGACAGCGGCCCCGGCATTCCGGAAGACCTGCGTAAGCGGGTGTTTGACCCGTTCTTCACTACCAAGACGAATGAGGGCACCGGACTTGGATTGGCGATCACCAAACGGATTATCATGGCGCACAAGGGCGAAATTGAATTGGAGAGCTTCCCGGGCGGGACGCTCTTCAAGATTAAATTACCAACAGCCAAGTAAGGAAAGCAGCCTCAATGAGCCTCTCCATCCTGATCGTTGACGACGAAAAAAACGCCCGCGAGAACATCGCGGCGTTCCTGACCAAGAAAGAATTCGAGGTGTTAGAAGCGGGAGACATCAAGACAGCCAAGAAAACACTGGAGGCAGGCAGCGCGGATATCGTGCTGTTGGACGTGCAGCTTCCGGATGGGCTGGGCACCACCCTCCTGGAAGAAACCGCTACAAACCCAGGAAGACCGCCAATCATTCTCATCACGGCGCACGGGGACATTGACATGGCGGTGGAGGCGATGAAGAATGGGGCGCACGATTTCCTGCAGAAGCCGATCAAATTTGACCGGCTGGAACAATCCATCGAGCGGGCCGGTAAGAGCGTAACCATGCGGCGCGAGTTGGATCATCTGCGCCAGGCTCAGCAGGGCAACAATTTTGTGTTGGGCTCCAGCGAGGCGATGAAAGACGCGATGCACCAGGCGGAGCGGGCGGCTCAAGTGGCGGCTTCGGTGTTGATCACGGGGGAAACGGGAACGGGTAAGGAAGTGTTGGCACAAGCGATACACCGGATGGGGCCGCGGGCCGATAAGCCATTCATTGCGATCAATTGCGCAGCCATACAGAGCACCATGATTGAATCGGAATTGTTCGGGCACGAAGCAGGGGCATTTACGGGGGCCGACAAACGTAAGCCGGGCCTGATGGAAGTGGCCAACGACGGGATCTTGTTCCTTGACGAGATCTCCTCAATGCCCCCCGATATGCAGGCCAAGCTGTTGCGGGCATTGGAGGAACGGGCCTTCCGACGCATGGGAGGGACAACCGAAATCAAGGTGGACGTGCAAATCCTGGCGGCTTCCAACCGCGATCTCCCCAAAATGGTGGGAGAAGAGGAATTCAGGAGCGACCTCTATTTTCGGTTGAAGGTTGTGGATGTTGATCTGCCGCCGTTGCGAGACCGCAAACAAGATATTCCCGAGTTTGTGGGGTTCTTCGTCAACGAGCTTAATGCGCGCATGGGGCTAAACATTACTGACATCACACCCAAGGCTTTGGAGGCACTCATGGCGCATGAATGGCCCGGAAACATTCGAGAGTTGCGCAACACCATTGAACGTGCTATGCTTTTTTGCGACGAAGCCGCCATAGACATCTCTCATTTGCCCGCAGACTTGGTGCGCACTCCCAAAAAGCGCAGCACAACTTAGAGAAAAAGGGCCGCATTCGCCACGACCACAGCCCACTACCTCCCGCTGGTAAGGAAAATGCGTCTTCACTGGAACCTCCCTGCACCATTGTCTACAGGGGTTAACACAGGGCTCAGGCGTTCATGCGTAGCAGTCTGAGGCAATTTTTTTCACCTCCTTTTTATCAAGACGAAAATAAATATCGACTGTCATGGATGCTGAACGCCGTGCTGTGGGTGGGGCTGGTAGTCACAGCGCTGTTCGCACTCGCGGGCTACTACCTGCCTCCAGAGCCTATGCTTTCGATTCCGCTAGAAGTGGCATTAATCTCGCTGCATATCCTGGCCCTGCTACTTTGCACCGCGGCGTGTTGCGAACCACGGCCATTATTTACCTAATTGCTCTGTGGATACTGCTGCTTGTACGGGTGCACACCTACGGCGGCATTAGCGGAGGGGGCATCAGCAGCTTACTGATGGTGGTTCTGGTGTCGGGGCTCCTGCTGGGGCCATGGGTTAGTTTCACATTTACCGGACTCAGCGTCCTAGGAATTTTTATCCTTGTCGCCCTGGACCAGGCGGTCTCAGCGGAAAGCTTTTCGCTGGGTAGTAACGCGATGCTAAGGATGCTATCCATTGTTGCTAATTTTGGGGTGGTATCAATTTTTATCTGGTTTGCGACGCGTAATTATTCGAGCACGTTGATTGAAGCACAGAGCACGCAATCAAAGTTATTGGAAAGCAGCAACCGGCTCGAGGCGGCGGCAGAGATCGCTTCGCTGGCAAGCGAGACTCTGGATCTGGGCAAGCTACGACTGTCGTTGGTGAATGCCCTTATTCGGCGTTTTGGCTTCTACTATGTTGGGTTGTACACGCTCGATGTAGAGCGGCGGGTGCTGGTGCTTAACGCCGAAGCCTCATCGGACGGGGATATTAAGGTGAGCGAAAACCTGTTTATCCCGCTGAACGAGACCAGCATCGTAGCCAACGTGGCGCGCACACGCCAAGCCTACCTCACCAAGGATATTCGCAATGATCCGCTTTATCTCGCAAACAAAGATCTTCCCAATACAAAATCGGAATTGGCGATGCCGGTTGTGGCTGGGGATAAACTTTACGGGGTTTTGGATATTTTAAGCGACGGGAAACCTTTGAGCTGGGATGAAGTCAATGTCATGCAAGTGATCAGCAACCAAATCGGAAGTGCGATCCACAACGTCATACTCCAAGACAAGCGCCAGCGACACATTGAAGAGCTGGAAGCTTTGCATGCCATAGGAACCGCGGGGCTGGAATCGATCAGTGAGGATGAGCTGGTGGCGCGCGCTACTCGCGTGGTGGGGCAATCGCTCTTTCCGCGCAATTTTGGGGTGCTCTTGGTTGACTATGAATTGGGGCAACTTGTTCATCATCTCTCCTATTCCGATCAACGATCCAGCAAGCAACCCGCCATTGCGCTGGGCGAAGGGATCACGGGACTGGTGGCGCTGAGTGGGCAACCGATGCGAATCGGGGACGTGTCTCGTGAGCCAAAATATATTTCAGTGGACACGGCAGCGCGCTCGGAATTGTGTGTGCCGATCAAGATTGGCACGCGGGTACTGGGGGTGTTAAATGTTGAAAGCGACATGCCGAACGCGTTCACCGAGGACGACGAACGCTTGCTGATGACGCTGGCGGGGCAATTAGCAATCTCTATGGAGAAGATCCGGTTGTTTTCGGAGGCCCAAGAACGAGCCAAAGAACTATCCAAAGCACTCGCAAAACAGGATGACCTCAATCGTCTCAAGAACGAGTTCATCCAAAACGTTTCGCATGAATTCCGGACTCCGCTTTCGATTGTGAGCGGCTACATCGAAATGGTTCAGGCCGGAGAATTTGGGCCGATTCCTAAGGACTTCAAACAACCCATGCAGATTATCAACAGACGCATTGGGCTGCTCTCCAAATTAGTCAACGATCTGACCGCAGCACTGGAAGTTCAAAATCGGGACCAAACTTTTGAAGCAGTTTCCCTGGCGCAGCTTATGGAAGCGATGAAGGAATCACTTGACACCAAGGCTAAAGGCAAGCAGCTGGCCATTGAATTGGAGTTGAACCCGGATTGTTCGCCTGTGTTTGGCGAGCCCACCTTCCTAATTAAAGCAATTGATAACTTAATTGGAAATGCAATTAAGTTCACACCGGCGCAGGGGCGGATACACATCCGGCTTAGGAGCGAGGGGAAAACGGTTTATTTTGAAGTTGAGGACACTGGCATCGGGATCGCGGCCAAAGAGCAGGAGCGGATCTTCGAGCGTTTTTACCAAGTTGACGGGAGCAGCACGCGCGAATATGGGGGAACAGGGATCGGGTTGGCCCTAGTGCGTGAGATCGTTGAGCTGCACGATGGGGACATACAAGTCAGCAGCCGGCTCGGCAAGGGCAGCCGGTTTATCGTGCGGTTGCCGGCCTATCTAGAGTTGAACGCCTAGACCTTCGTTCAATAAAATAACGGATATTTGCCCGGATTGGCCTCATGCATGAGGTCGTAGACCGCGTAAATAATATCCTCTGTATTTGGTTTGGACCAATAATTACCATCGGAGCCATAGGCTGGCCTGTGGGCCTGGCCTGTGAGCGTTCTGGGGGCAGAATCCAGCCAGCGGTAACCACCCTGCTTTTCAAGCACTTCCTGCAGCATGTAAGCGGAAGCACCGCCGGGCACATCCTCATCTAAGAACAACACTCGATTGGTTTTTTTCAGGGATTCAACAATGTTTCCCCGCGTATCAAAAGGCAACAGTGATTGAACGTCTATGATCTCGATTTCGACGCCAAGGTCGGCGAGCGCGCCAGCTGCTTCGCCAGCTATGCGCACCAATGGCCCATACGTGACGACAGTGACATCGGAACCAGGGCGGATGATTTCGGGGACACCAACAGGAACGGTAAATTCGCCGATGTTATCGGGCAACTTTTCCTTGAGGCGGTATCCATTGAGGGCCTCAACAACCAGTCCAGGTTCATCGCCCGCCAGGAGCGTGTTGTAGAAGCCCACGGCCTGGACCATATTGCGGGGGACAAGAACGAGCATGCCACGCAGCAAGTGCAGGGCGCCGGCCATGAGCGATCCTGAATGCCAGATGCCTTCCAGGCGATGCCCGCGAGTGCGGACGATGACGGGGGCTTTTTGTCCACCACGGGTGCGCCAACTCAGGGTTGCCAAATCATCCGAGAGGATCTGAATAGCATAAAGCAAATAATCCAGATATTGTATTTCGGCAATGGGGCGCAAGCCACGCATGGCGAGACCTATAGCCTGGCCAATGATAGTGGTCTCGCGAATACCTGTATCAGAAACGCGCAAATCGCCGTACTTCTCCTGGAGACCAGCAAATCCCTGATTGACGTCGCCCAGGTAGCCAAGATCTTCGCCAAAGGCGACTACGCGTGGATCGCGTTGAAGCATGGCATCAAAGCCGCGATTTACAATCTCAAAGCCATTCAGGGTCGGTGATTTATCGCTATAACGGGCAGGTATTACGGGGACAGCTTCAGCGGCGTGCGAATAGAGATGAGAGCCATAACGCTGGCGATTTTCCTTTTCACGGGCGGCCTTCCAATCGATAAGAAGCTGCTTGCCCGGAAGCGACTGATTGCGCAGGGCAAGCATGGCCTTGCGAAAAGCAACAAAAATGTCCTGGCGGAGGAGATTGGGGGCGGATAAGAGGCTGGCTTTTATGGCCTCGATCTCTTGAGCCGCCTGGGAGGACGAGGCGACTTCATCCAGCATATCGGCAAAGGTTTGGGCTTCCGCCTGGATGGGGAGTTTGTAGGCGTCCCAAGCAGCGGCGCGCGTTTGCTCTACAAGCGCCCTACCCTCTTCTTCAATCTTGGTGAGATCTTTTTCCGCGGCGATCTGTTCAGCTATGATCCACTCGCGGAATTTTTTCAGAGAATCGAATTCCTGTTCCCACTTAAGGCGCTTGGCGGGTTTGTAGCGCTCGTGGCTGCCTGAGGTTGAATGGCCCTGCGGCTGGGTTAGCTCGGTAATGTGCAGGATTGCGGGAACATGCTCTTTGCGAGCGATCTCGGCAGCCTGTGCGTAGGCTTCCACAAGGGCGGTGTAATCCCAGCCCTTGACCGTGTAAATATCGTAGCCATCCTTTTTTCCTTTGTCGCGTTGAAAACCGCTCAGTAGATCGGAGAGGTCGCGGGTGAGCTGGTATTCATTGGGCACTGAGATGCCATAATCATCGTCCCAAATGGAGAGGACGAGCGGCCCCTGGAGAACACCAACGGCATTGACGGCTTCCCAGAACATCCCCTCGGCGCAACTGGCGTTTCCGATGGTGCCAAAGGCGATTTCATTGCCATTCTTTGAGAACTGCTTGAATTGCTTGAGTTCCTCCAGTTGGCGATATAGGCTGGAAGCATATGTGAGGCCCACAAGACGGGGCATCTGCGAGGCGGTTGGAGAGATATCCGAGGCCGTGTTGGCGATCTGAGTGAGATCTTTCCATGTGCCATCCGGATTGAGGCTACGGGTGGCAAAATGAGCATTCATGCCGCGGCCTCCCGTGGCGGGCTCACGGTCTAGTTCGGGATCGGCATACAATTGGGCAAAGAATTCCGCAAGGGTATGTTCGCCAACGGCGAACATCAATGTTTGGTCGCGGTAATAACCCGAGCGGAAATCGCCCTTATTAAAGACCTTGGCCATTGCAATTTGGGCCAATTCCTTACCATCGCCAAAAATGCCAAACTTGGCTTTTCCGCTGAGCACCTCGCGCCGGCCAACCAAACTGGCTTCGCGGGAGTTAAAGGCCATACGATAATCGGCAAGCACTTCTTGACGCGTAAATTTCCGGGTTTGTGTCTCTTTTCTGGGGGCCACCTATTAATCCTGGCCTTTCAAACAGTATGTAAAAACTCGGGGATTCACAAACACGTTCAAGTGTAACACAGCAGACTTGTGGTGAATAATAGTCTTTTAAAGCGACAAACGCCCAGGTGAGGGGGGCACCCGGACGTTCATCATTTTGGATTATACCTATTTCAATTTGATTGTCAAGCTAAAAAACTTTTAGGTGATTATGTATCTAACAAATGCAGTCGGCTAGAACTCTAATAATCCCCCATTCTGGCCCAGTTTACTTGCTGGGCTTTTTCTTTGCCTTTTTCTCATCCGGCTTGACTTTCAAAAAGGCCTTCATTAGCTCTTTGAAGTCAGGGCCAGACAGGGAAATCGGCTTGTCTTTTTTGTCCTTCTCTTTTTGCTTTGTCATGTCAGAGTCCATCTATAATTATACGATATGCCTACAACCCACTCGTTTGTATTTAAGGGCTCGATAAACAATTTTAGAGCATTCATGGACGAAATCATGCTCGATTTGGTATACGTGATTCCTTTGATAGATATTAACAAGTTAATTGTTATTCATCAGGTTGAAGA
>QWJF01000016.1 GCA_009391835.1 Chloroflexota bacterium
GCTGAGTACGGGGGAGAGCGATGCGGCGCTGACGGCCGAGGTGGAGGGGATTGTGCAGACGTATGCAAGCCAACATGGGCTGGGCTATATGCGCTGGGAGACAATTGACCCGGGCGCGGATGGCATGGGGCTCGAGGCGCTGGTGGTGATGGCGCCCGATCCAGGGGTCGCGGACCTGGCGGCTGCGCTGCCGGAAACGCGAATTGTGACAATTGGTTTTGAAGCAGCGGGGGCGAATGTGCAGCCGCTGAGTTTGGCAGGATTGGGCGGCACGGAGGCGGCGTTTGTGGCCGGCTATGCGGCGGCGATGGTTACCCAGGATTGGCGCATCGGCACGCTTTATAGTGCAGAGCAGGCTGAATTGGCGGATGCCTTTGTGGCGGGCGTGGAATATTTCTGCGGGAGCTGCGTGCCGGTGGCACCGCCCTATACCGAATATCCGCAGCGCGCTCAGAGCAGCGTTGGGGATTGGGCAGCGGGCGTGGATCAATTAATCAGCGAGGGGGTGCGCACGATTTATTTGACACCGGACCTTGAGCTGGCGGACATTCGGCAAAACCTGGCGAGCCGGGGCGTGCTGTTGATTGGCAGCACAGTGCCCAGTGCGGAAATTGCCAGCCAATGGCTGGCAACCGTGGGCGCGGACCCAATGGCGGCACTGCGAGAGCAACTGCCGCAGGCGCTGGCAGGACTACCACTCGTTGGGGGCAGCGGAGGAATGGGGTTGAGCGATGCCAATGAGAGCTATTTGAGCGGGGCTAAACAAGCAGATATTCAAAACGTGATTGATGATTTGGCATCAGGATACATCGCGATTCCGTAAGAATATTTAGCCCAAAAGCCCATTGTTTGTGGGGAAAATCATATCTAGACCAGCAAATATGGCGATCTTGCACTCATATTGGGTTCATGTTACACTCGAACCTAATCTCACAACCGATCGCGCCTGAGACAGGCGGATCATCCACATACTTTGGAGGAAGAGAGCATGAGCAGAAAACTTTATTCTCTCGGCGCCCTGTTGATCGTTGGTTCGCTGCTGTTAGCGGCCTGCGGTGGCTCAAGCGCTGGAGAGGGGACGCTCGTTTGCCAGGTGACTGACACTGGCGGCATTGACGACGCGTCCTTCAACCAGACAGCCTGGAATGGCGTTGAGCAGGCGATTGCGAATCTTGGCATTGAAGGCCAATTCCTTGAATCGCAGGAACAGGCTGACTACGAAACGAATATCAACGCCTTCATCGACCAGGGCTGCGACTTGATCATTACCGTGGGCTTCCTGCTCGGTGATGCGACAGCTGCGGCTGCGGTAGCAAATCCCGATCAAACGTTCGGCATCATTGATGTCAATTATCTTGACTTCTCGAACGTGACCGGACATGATTTTGCGACCGACCAGGCTGCTTTCTTGGCTGGCTACATTGCGGCTGAGACAACCCAGACCGGCATCGTGGGTACCTTCGGTGGCATCAATATCCCGCCGGTGACTGTGTTCATGGATGGCTTCTGGTATGGCGTACAGTACTACAACAACGAGAACGGCACTGACGTGCAGGTGTTGGGCTGGGACCCGGCCGCGCAGGATGGCCTGTTCACCGGCAATTTCGACTCCCTGGACGATGGTCGTGCGTTTGCTGAGAGCTTAATGGACGAAGGCGCGGACATTATTATGCCCGTGGCCGGCCCCGTTGGCCTCGGTTCTGCGGCAGCTGTTCAGGAACGCGGCAACGCCTGGCTGATCGGTGTTGACAGCGACTGGACGAAGAGCGCTCCTGAGTATGCAGACATCGTGCTGACCTCCGTGTTGAAGAACATGGACGAGACGGTTTACCAGCAGATTGAGAACGTGATCGCGGGCACACCCTCCGGCGCGCTCATTGTTGGTAACCTGGAGAACGGTGGCGTTGGCATTGCGGGTGACTTTGACGTGCAGAGCTTGATTGACGGCATCGTCGCAGGCACCATCCAAACTGCCCCGTAAGGGATGCTGAAGAACTAAGTGCAAACAAAGGAGAGCCAGGCATTTGCCTGGCTCTCCTTTGTTTTTTAGACAAAAAGGGTCTATGGTAGAATGCCCAAACTTAGCCCAATTCGCAGCGCCATGAGGAAACGATGACCCCCGTGTTGGAATTACGCGGCATCACCAAACGATTTCCTGGTGTGCTCGCCAACGACCACATTGATTTGACGCTCGAAAAAGGGGAGATTCACGCTTTGCTGGGGGAAAACGGCGCGGGCAAAACCACGCTCATGAACATCCTCTACGGTCTTTATCAGCCGGATGAGGGCGATATCTTTATCAACGGAAAGAAAATAGAAGTGCATTCGCCTACGGACGCGATTCATGCCGGGGTGGGGATGGTGCACCAGCATTTCATGCTGATCCCGGTTTTCACAGTTACGGAAAACGTGATGTTGGGAGATGAAAGCGTGAAGACTGGCGGCGTTTTGGACCGCCAGTCGGCGGCTACGCGGATCAGGGAGATATCCCAGTCTTTTGGATTGGCGGTTGAGCCGGCGGTGCTGGTGGAAGATTTGCCCGTGGGCGTGCAGCAGCGGGTGGAGATCATTAAGTTGCTGTATCGCGAGGCGGACATCCTGATTTTGGATGAACCGACCGCGGTGTTGACCCCGCAAGAAGCGAACGAGCTCTTCAAGATCATGCGCTCTTTGACTAAGCGAGGCAAATCGATCATTTTTATTACGCACAAGCTGCGCGAGGTACTGGATGCGGCAGACCGCATCACCGTGATCCGCCGGGGGAAGATGGTAGGGACAACGACCCCGAAGCAGGCTAATCAAAGCAAGCTGGCCTCGATGATGGTGGGGCGCGACGTGGAACTCACGATTGACAAGAAAGGTGCAAAGCCAGGCGCGGCGGTGCTCAAGGTGGATAAGCTCAGCGTGGTTGATGCGCGGGAGCATATTACGGTCAACAGTGTCAGTTTTGATGTGCGCGCGGGTGAAGTGCTGGGCATTGCGGGGGTTCAGGGAAACGGCCAAACCGAGTTGGTTGAGGCGCTTACCGGATTGAGCCCAGCTAGCGAAGGACGGGTGGAATTGCTGGGCGAGAATATTTCGCATGCCAGCCCGCGCCGAATTACTGAACTCGGCTCGGCACATATTCCCGAGGACCGGCAACGGGATGGCCTGGTGCTGCCCTTTCCTGTGGCGGACAACCTAGTGCTTAATACCTATTATTTGGAACCCTATTCGCAAGGGGTGTTGTTGCAACAGGAACAAATCTTGGAGACGGCAAGGACGCGGATTAAGAATTACGACATTCGAACGCCAAGCGCAGAAACGTCAGTGGGTTCGTTATCCGGAGGCAATCAGCAAAAAGTTATTGTGGCACGCGAACTTTCGCGCCCGGTTAAACTGGTGATCGCTTCGCAGCCAACGCGCGGACTGGACGTGGGTTCCATCGAATACATTCACAATCTATTGATTGAGCAGCGAGACAGCGGGGTGGCCTTGCTGTTGGTCAGTTCTGAACTGGATGAGATCATGCAGCTTTCGGATCGTATTGCGGTGATGTACCGCGGAGAAATCATAGATGTGCTGAATGCCAAAGACGCCAATAAGGAAAAGATAGGCTTGTTAATGGCGGGCGTGCGGGACGATAAAGGGATTAAGGGCAAGCGGAGCAAGAAGAGCTAATGGCGAAGGACAAGACTAAAAGCAAAGAGACAAAAAGCTTTTTTGGGGTGTTCCTCGAAGAGTTGACCAGCGGCTCACTGCTGATTCCGATCCTGGCGATCATTAGCGGATTGATTTTGGGCGGATTGATCGTGGCAATCACCACTGAGGATGTTTATACGACCTGGAGCCGTTCGCCCATTGAAGCTATCGGGCTGGGGGTCAATGCGGCGTTGAAATCGTACGCGGCGCTGTTCAATGGCTCCATTGGGAATCCGGGTCGGATCATTTCGGCGCTACAAAGTGGAGAAGCTGCGGAACTAAACCGGGCCTTCAACCCAATCCTGGAAAGCCTGACTAAATCGGTGCCATATATTTTTGCGGGGCTGGCAGTTGCGCTGGGATTCAGGGCGGGATTGTTCAACATTGGGGCTGAGGGGCAGTTATTTATGGGGGCGATCTTTGCGGTTTGGATCGGGTTCGCACTTAAGGGACTGCCGACGATCATCCATCTGCCGCTGGCCCTAGGGGCGGGGGCACTGGGCGGCGCCATCTGGGGATTTATTCCCGGATTCTTAAAAGCAAAAACGGGAGGGCATGAAGTGATTAATACGATCATGATGAACTACATTGCCTTTCGTTTGAGCGAGTATTTGCTGCGGGGGCCCCTGCAGCGGCCAGACACGTCCAACCCAATCAGCCCGTTTATTGAAGAAAGCGCAAAACTTCCAAGGTTTTTTGGTAGCCCAATCCGTTTCCATCTTGGCTTTTTTGTGGCGCTGCTGGTGGCTTATGGTGTTTATTGGTTGCTGTTCAAAACAAAATGGGGTTTTGAGCTGCGGACGGTGGGCATAAATCCCAGAGCGGCGCGTTACGCGGGGATGAACATCGTTTCGGTAACGGTGATTGCCATGTCGCTTTCCGGGGCACTGGCGGGGTTGGCGGGAGCTAACGAGGTATTGGGGCTGAATTACACGCTGGCGCCGGCCTTCTCTTCGGGCTTTGGCTTCGACAGTATTGCGCTGGCGTTGATTGGTAAGAGCCATCCTGTCGGTGTCGTTTTGGCGGCGCTGCTTTTCGGCACCTTACGAAACGGGGCAATTCAAATGCAAATTGCGGCGAACGTGCCGATTGATATTATTTCTGTGATGCAGGCATTGATTCTGGCGTTCATCGCTGCGCCTGCCATTATCCGGACAATTTATCGATTGCGCGCCCCTGACGAGGAAGAAAGCATCGTATTAATCCGTGGGTGGGGAGGCTAGGCTATGAGCACTGAAGCACGCGCGCTGCCTAGCACAGTTGGATTTGTTTCACCCACGCGCCGAAAGGTGATGGGCTTTGTTTTCCTGGGGATTGCGGCGGCCATTTGGCTGATTTTTTCACGCACTACCACGCCGGGGGTGATCACTACCTTTACGCTTAATCCGGGTGGCAGCCAAAACAACTTCCCGGATTGGGTATTTACGACTTTATCGGCCTTGAATATCATCGCCGGGCTTTGCGCTTTGATGGGTGCATACCAGTTGGCGCGCGGGTTTGGCAAGAGCACGAACATGGTTCTGGGCCTAGTGGCGGGCGGCTTTATCCTGGCGTTCCTCTCCTGGTCGGCGGCGGACAATTCGCTGAACCTGGCGGGGCTGCTGCGCTCGACGCTAGTAAGGGCGGTGCCGATCACGCTGGGGGCGCTCTCTGGCGTGCTGTGTGAGCGAGCCGGGGTGGTGAACATCGCTATTGAGGGCATGATGCTGGCCTCGGCGATGACAGCCGCGTTGGGAGGCAGCCTCGCGCTAAACTGGATGGAGCCGCCCTACAATCTGTGGTTTGGGTTGGTTGTTGGGGTGCTCACTGGCGGGCTATTGGCTCTCGTGCATGCGCTGCTTTCTATTAAATACAAGGCAGACCAAATTGTTTCTGGCACGGTGATCAATATTTTTGCGATTGGGATCACATCCTTTATTTCTGCTAAATATTTGGCTAAATACCGCTATTTGAACAATCCGGGTATTTTCTCCGACTGGAAGATCCCGGGTCTTTCCGATATTCCCTTCTTTGGGCCGATTGTTTTCGATCACAATGTGTTCTTTTTTGGGATGGTGACCTTCCTGATCCTGCTGCACTTTGGGCTTTTCTTTACGCGGTGGGGTTTGAGGCTGCGCTCCGTGGGGGAACATCCCAAGGTGGCGGATACGCTCGGAATCAACGTATTCAAAACGCGGTACATGGCCGTGGTACTCGGGGGGATGATGGCAGGCTTCGGCGGATCTTATTTCACGCTGGGCTCGGTGGGACGCTTTGATGAGGTGATGACGGCAGGCCGCGGGTTTATCGGTTTGGCGGCGATGATCTTTGGCAATTGGAAACCGTTTGGCTCGTTTGGGGCGGGGTTGCTGTTCGGGTTCGCAGATATGTTGGCTTCCAAACTAGCAATTCTGGGGGTGAAAATTCCTTCCGAGTTCCTACTGATGGCGCCTTATGTGGCTACGATGATCGTGCTGGCGGGCGTGGTGGGGCGTGGGAAGATGCCGGCCGCGGACGGACAGCCTTACGAAAAAGAGACGTAGACTACGCAAACATGCATAAAAAAGGCGCCCAGGGCGCCTTTTTTATTATTGGATTGTGAGATCGGGGAGCAGTTCCTCGATAACGGCCCACTTGATTTCGCCTTTTTCCAAGGTGGCGTCAATACGACCCACCAATTCGGAAAAGGCTTCTTCGTCAATAGCACCGCTGGTGTAAAGCTGAATCAAGGCGCTCCGCTGGCTGCGTAAGACTTCGCGCCAAGCCAAATCCAAATCCTCGCGGGCAAGCTCGGGATCAGCCACCAAGAGATCACGTACCTGGACGGTGACTTCACCAATAAAGGCCTTGAGTACTCCGGAGACGCGTTTCCAGGTGCTTTCCGAAATGAGACCCTCTTCGTGGATTTCTTTGAGGTGCAGATGGGCTGATTTCAGCGAAGTGACCTGAGCTTTGTGCAGGTTGAAGCGCTCGCGCATCTCATGACGGGGAGCGATATTCAAGCGATCCACAATGGGCTGCATAGTGAGACCCTGGACGAGTAGCGTAAAGAGGACGACGCCGAAGGCCATCGCCTGGAGTTGGGAGCGGGCGGGGCCAAGGCTCAGCGGCAAACTAAGGACCAAAGCGAGCGCAATGGCACCGCGCAGGCCTCCCCAGAACAAGATATGCCGCCAAGCGAATGGAATGTTGGGACGGCGCGAAGTGGCGGCATAGACGACGAAAGCACGGGCAAAGAGGACAGCCAATATACCGACGAGGATGGCCTTCCAATTTTCGAGCAGGAGAGGGATTTCCACTTCAAGGCCGATGAGGAGGAAGGCGAAAGAGTTGGCCAGGAAGCTGGCAAATTCCCAGAAATTAAAAACGGCAATGCGGGTGGTGGGGGACATGGAACGGGAATCCATGTTGCCGCTGAAGATGCCAGCGGCAACAACGGCGAGCACGCCGCTGAGGTGCATATTTTCGGCGAGGAGGAATGAGCCATAAGCGAGGATGAAGGTAAGCGAGGTTTCGATGAGGGGATCTTTGACACGGCTGATGATGTAGGAGACGAGAACGGCGGAGAGGACGCCAGCCAGGATGCCGCCGCCCGCTATGCGCAGGAAATCGAGGGTGCTATCAATGAAGCTGAATTCGCCGGTTTGGGCGGCGGCGAGGGCTAGGCCAAAGATGACGACGGCGGTGCCATCGTTGAATAGGCTCTCCCCTTCTAGGAGCAATTGGAGGCGCTTGGGGACGCCCATTGAGCGGAACAAGGCAATGACGGCCACTGGGTCGGTGGCGGCGATGAGGGAACCAAAGACGAGGGCCAGCGGCAAGCTGAGGTCCGTGCCCCAGGTGACAACGGCGCCGACGAGGAGCATCGTGATGATGACGCCGGGAATGGCGAGGAGAGTTATGGTGCGAGCGTGCTGGCGGAGATCGTTGATTTCAAGGTGAAAGGCGGCTTCAAAGAGCAGGGGCGGGACGAGGAGGCCCATGATGATGCACGGTGTGAGGGCGGTGGCCTGAGAGGGGCGAAAAATGGCGAGGGCGGTGCCAACAAGCACGAGGCCGACAGTATAGGGGATGCGGAAACGGCGGAAGACGATGGCCACGAGCGTGGCGATCAGGAGCAGCAGGATAATTATTTGTTCAGTAAAAAGCAGATCTCCGTTGGGCACCGCTTTCCTTTCGGGTGTCTGGAGGTTTGGTAACTATTTTACCTTGGACAGATGTGGCATAATCAAAGGCTGTGAAAGGCATGGATGCAGGTGATATATGAGTGATAAAAAAGTCAGTCGTTGGATGAAGAAAAACGTCGTCTCCATTTCGGAGGAAGCCACCCTCAAAGACGCAGCCAGTCTGCTGGCCGAAAAGCGGGTGGGCACTTTGCCTGTGGTGGACGAAACGGGCAAAATGGTGGGGCTGATTTCCATGCGCGGTCTGGTGTCGTTCTTTCTTCCGGATTTCATTCGGCTCGTGGAAGATGTTGATTTTGTCCAAGATTATGGAGCGTTGGCCGACCTTTCGGAAGAGGATATTGAACGGGCCAATTCCATGAAAGTGAAGGAAATTATGGACGAGCCGATGCAGATTAAGGAAGATTGCAGCCTAGTGCGAGCGCTCTCAATGATGTCCACACACGATACGCCGGATCTGACCGTGGTGCGGGACGATAAACCTGTTGGGATTGTTTCACGGGTGGATATCGGGCGAGGCTTTTTTGAGTCCTGGCTTCAGGGAAATCGAAAAGTAAAAGGCGCTTAGCTGATGATTGCGACTTGCAGACGATGACTACAGCACAAATTGTTTCCAGCGTAATCTTTCTCGCGACCTTTATTGCGATTCTGAGAGAGCGAGTTGACCGGACGATCATCGGCTTGATTGGGGCGGGAGTGATGGTGGCTGCCGGGATGGTGTTTGGGTTCTATTCCCAGGAAGAGGCGCTGGCCTCCATTGATTTCAATACGCTGGGCTTGCTGCTGGGGATGATGGTCATTGTGGCGCTGCTGGCGAAATCCGGTTTCTTCCAGTATGTGGCCACTCTGACGGCCAAATGGTCTGGCGGGGATCCATGGCGGCTGCTGTTAATCCTAGGGACGATTACAACAGTGCTCTCGATGTTTTTGGACAATGTGACAACGATTGTGCTTATCGTGCCTGTGACGATCCTGATCGCGGAAATTCTGGGCATCTCGTCCATTCCGTTTCTTATGGCCGAAGCGCTGCTTTCGAATACCGGCGGCGTGGCAACCCTGGTGGGTGATCCTCCCAATATTTTGATTGGCTCCGCGGCTGGACTGAGCTTCATTGACTTCCTTGTGCATTTGGCGCCGATTGTGCTGGTGGCGTGGTTGGGTGCGATTATCACATTGCGGTACCTCTTCCGCGAGGAGCTCAAGCTGCCTCCGGAGAATCCGGAGGCCTTGTTGAACCTGGACGAAAAGGCGGCGCTGAAGGATACGAAACTGTTGTGGAAGGTGCTTACTGTGCTGGGGGGCGTTATCGTGCTATTTTTCATGCACACTGCTTTGCACTTATCGCCCGCTTTCGTGGCGCTGCTGGGGGCAGCGACAGCGCTGTTGTGGGTGCAGCCAGACGTTGAGGAAATTCTCAAAGAGGTTGAGTGGAGTGTGTTGCTGTTTTTCGGGGCTTTGTTCGTGGTGGTTGGCGGACTCGAAGCGTCGGGTCTGCTTGCATTGCTGGCAGAGAGCGTGACAGCAATGGCGCGTGCAGATGTGCTAGTAACGGGGGTGGTGCTAATCTGGGGGGCTGCAATCCTTTCGTCGATCGTGGATAACATCCCGTTTACGATTGTGATGATCCCGATCATTCAAGACCTCGGCGCACTCGGCGTGGATATCGGACCGTTGTGGTGGGCGCTGGCCCTAGGCGCCGGTTTTGGCGGCAATGGCACCCCGATTGGCTCGACGGCCAACATAATCACGATTAAGCTGAGCGAGCGAACGAGGCATCCAATTACGACGGCGCTGTGGCTGCGCAAGGGACTGCCCGTGATGTTGGTGGTCAGTGTGATCGGATCGATCCTGTACGCGCTGACTTTTTCGTCCATGTAAGCACAAAATAATCCCCATTTAGGAATGTGGTGTAAGGAACCTGAGGCTCGCAATCCGGCGGCTTGTAATCCGTCGGCTTGCAATCTGACGGCTTGCAATCCGGCAGTTATGTTCAACTATAGGAGGAGGATTATCAATGAAGGAAACGATTCGACTTGAGGAGGCAGCCCTGTTTGGACTGGGGGTGCTTGCCTATGCACAACTGAACCTATCGTGGTGGTGGTTTGCGGCGCTGTTGTTTGCCCCAGACTTAAGCATGCTGGGCTATTTGCTGGGAACCAAACCTGGAGCCTTGCTCTACAACCTTATCCATCATCGCGGGTTAGCCATCGCTATTTACTTGCTGGGTGTCAATTCCGGCAACCCAGGTTTGACGCTTGCCGGCGTGATGCTCTTTACGCATTCAAGCCTGGATCGCGTGTTTGGCTATGGATTGAAATATGCAGATTCGTTTCAAAATACCCATCTTGGTCGGATCGGCAAAGCGGCAGGTTAAGCCGTAAGGATAGGAGCCGGCCATTATTCTTTACAACCTCGACCGTGTAAGCATTTCCTACAATGGTCGGGCTATCTTTAGCGATCTCAGTTGGGCGCTGCACAAGCAGCGCTGCGTTGGGTTGGTGGGGGCCAATGGGAGCGGGAAAAGCACGTTGCTGCGACTGATCGCGGGCGAATTGGAGACGGAGGGGGGCTTTGCGAATCCGCGCGGCAAAGTGAGCATCGGCAATTTGCACCAGGAGCCGCGTTTTGATCCGGCCCACAGCGTTTGGGAGGAGGCGTTGACCGCTTCCAGAGAGGTGCGCAGGCTGGAAAAAACGATTTCGCGGGTGGAAGCCCAAATGGGGGACCCGAAGATTTATGTGGACGAGAACAAGCTGGCGCGCAAAGTAGAGGAACACGCGCAACTGCTGGAGGATTACACCAAGATGGGCGGGCCGGGCTATGAGGGGCAAATGCGGGCTACGCTGCTCAATCTGGGGTTCAAGGAGGAGGAATTGGCGCTGTCCGTGACAGCGCTGAGTGGGGGCCAAAAGAAAATGGTGGGACTGGCCAAGTTGTTGGTGACGCGCCCAGATCTCTTACTGCTGGACGAGCCGGATAATCATTTGGATACGGATGGCAAAGCATTCCTGGAGAGCTATATCCGTGGTTATGCGTGCACCGTGGTGATCGTTTCTCACGACCGATATCTGTTGGATGTCGTAGCGGACGAGATCGCAGAACTGGAGTTTGGCAAGCTGACGATTTTCCCAGGCAACTATTCAGAATACGCATTCGAGAAAGAACAACGGCTGCACCGGCAGGAGCATCTTTACAAGGTGCAGCAAAAAGAAATTGGGCGGCTGGAGCAATCGGCGCAGCGGCTGATTATTTGGGGACGTTCACGCGATAACGAGGATTTGATCCGGCGCGGCAAGAACATTCTGAAACGTATCGAGCGGCTGGACAAAGTGGAGAAGCCGATCACAGAGCGCAAGACGATGGGCCTGGAACTTTTGGGCTGGCGGGGGAGCAATAAGGTGCTGGAAGTGAACGGATTGCGCAAGGGATTTGATGGGGCGGACATTCTTAGCGAGGTGGATTTGACCATCTGGCATGGTGAGCGAGTTGGCCTGGTTGGGCCGAATGGGGCGGGGAAATCGCTGCTCTTTCGGCACGTGCTCGGGCAAGAGGTGGCGGATGCAGGCGAGATTAAGCTGGGGCCAAGTATCGAGATGGCTTACTATTCTCAGGAGCATCAGACGCTGGACTACGAACGGACTCTGATTGACACTATCCGCCAGGCGAGGGCCTTTTCTGAGGGCGCGGCGGTGAACCACCTGGGGCGGTTCCTGTTCAGCTATGCACAAGCGCGCGGCAAAGTGAGGGAGTTATCGGGGGGTGAGCGAAGCCGGTTGCAAATGGCGTTGATCATGCTCTCGGGCGCGAACTTCCTGCTGCTGGATGAGCCAACCAACAACCTGGATATTCCTTCGGCAGAAGTGCTCGAAGATTCACTAGGCGAGTTTGAGGGCACTGTGTTTGTGATTTCGCACGACCGTTATTTTTTGGATCGGGTGGCTACACGGATCATTGAGATCGAGGAGGGAGGCGCGGTGGAATATCCGGGATCGTATAGCGATTACCAGGCGGCGAAGACGGGGGCGGCCGATAGGTAGGGTGTGGGGGACTGGGAGCGATCGGTAGGGTCTAAGAACCGACCCTATGGGATGCTTACTCGGATTGAGCGCCGAGACGGGCGAAGGTGCGCAGTTCGGGGAGGATGAAGGGGATCACGGCAAACAAAGCGAGGAGCATACCGCTTAAGGAAGCGAAGACAGGCGGAATGGGGGCGTAGCGTAATACGGCAAGGACGGCCAATCCGGCTGCAATTGACACAAACAGGACTCTAATCAGCGTGGGGCGCAGGGCGAGCAGGCCCTTGTAATTGCGCCCCAACAGCCAAAGTAGCAGCAGCGCTTCAAGGCTAAAAGAAATTGTGGCCGCGAGTGCAATGCCAGCGGCGCCCATTGAAGCGGATAATAGTTTGGCAAACACAAAGAAGCCTGCGGCATTGAGGGCCGCGGCAAAAAGCGGGGTGATGGCGTTTTGCTGGGCATAGAAGCTTCGCACGGCGATTTCGAGCAGGGCATGGCCGGTGAGCCCGAGCAGGTAGAGGCGCGTCACCGTAACGACGAGATCGACTTGCTCAGGTGTAAAGGCCGAAAAGCCGGCGGCTACCAGTGGGCGCAGGCCAACGGCAAGAATAACGGCGGAAGGAATCGTGAAGGCGAGAATGGCGCGCAGGGTGCCGTTCACTGTGTCGCGGAATTTCGCCAGATCACCCAGGCTGAATATCTCGGCGATGCTGGGCAGGATCGCAATGGCGACGGCCGTGCCGAGCAGGGTTTCGGGGACCTGCATAATGAACCAGCCAAGGTTGATGGCGGTCACAGAGCCTTCGCCGAGGAAAGAGCCGAGGTTGTCGCGAGCCAGGAAGTAGAAGTGAATGAAGAGCATGGTGGCGACGCGGGGGCCGAGCAGGCGAAGGACTTTGCGCACGCCGGGCGTAGCGAGCCCCAAAGTGGCCTGCCAACGCCAGCCGTAATGGCGCAACCCCGGCAATTGAATGGCTAGATGGAGAAGAGACCCCAGGACAACGCCATAGACGAGACCGTGGACACCAAGGCCGAAGGCCGGGAAGGTGATGTGGCCGATGGAGAAAGGCGTTTCGGGGGCCAGGATCAGGGCACCAAAAATCTGCCCGATATTGTAGAGGGCGGGGGCGAGGGCAGGCAAAATGAAATGCTGATTGGCCTGCAGGCCAGCCATCGCCAGGCCACTGATGGAAAAAATGAGAATGGCAATGAGATCAATCCGCATTAGTTCGGCGGCAAGGGCACGCTGCTCGGCCGGGAAGCCAGGCGCAATGATGTTGTTAATGATCGGGGTGGCAAAGATGGCAATGAGAATGGCGATAGCGCCGGTAATGATAAAGGCCAAATTCAGGATGCGAGTGAAGAGCAACCACGCCTCTGGGCGGCCGCGCTTTTCGAGATATTCGGAGAGGACTGGGATGAGAGCCACACCGAGCGCACCGCCGGAGATGAGGGCTGAGAGCAGGTCGGGGACGTTGTTGGCGGCGTTGAATACGTCCAATTGGTAGGAGAGGCCAAACAGGTTGTTGACGATGAGTTGGCGGCCAAAGGCGAGGATTTTATCTATGCCGAAGAAGATGGCGATGATGATGGACGAGCGGGCAAAGTGGCTCATGGGATGCGGGATTCTAACATGCGGGGGTGGGGGCGCGCGACTTGTTGAACCGGAGAAAAGATTATTGGGTAAAGCAGGAGGCTGTTTTCGAATTCAGCTTCAGGTTCGGTTGACGAATGTGCGCAAAAGTATTAAACTTGCGCTCGTGTTTGTTTCTACCCGAAGCAGGCCCATTCGCCAGATTTGATCTTCTGATCACCGCCTCGCCACTCAACACAATTCGCCGCGCTTCTTATTGAAGCCAATCCTCCGTTATGGAGGCAGGGAGAGTCCGTCTTGTCTGTTGGCTCGGGTTCACCAACCATTGATTTGAAACATATCGTGTCGGAAAGCCGATTGCGGGGCCTGTGGCGTTTGCTGCAAGGCTATCGCTTTGCGTACTTTGTGGCCGCAATCAGCCTGGGGCTGGCGGCGGCCTCGCGCTCAACTGTTTATCTACTGCTAGCCTTTTTCGTTGACGATGTGTTGGGAACCACGGGCTTCGGCCCACAGGTACCTTTGGTGGCACTGGGTTTCGTGGGACTTGCTGTTATCCAGGGCGTGTTCACCTATTTGAGCGGCCAATTGGCGGGGAAAACGGCCGAGAGCGTGACGCAACGGGTGCGGAACTATATCTATGACCACATCCAACGCTTGAGCTTCGTGTACCACGACAAAACGCGGACGGGCGAGCTGATCCAGCGGGCAACATCGGATATCGACGCGGTGCGACGATTTTTTGCGCAGGAGGCGATCGGTTTTGGTCGGATTACAATGTTGTTCCTGGCAAATTTCGCGGCTTTGTTGCTGATCAATACAAAGTTGGCCTTGCTCTCGGTTATTGTGGTCCCGATCACGGTTCCGTTGTCGTACTTTTTCTTTAAGAGAATTTCGGATGCTTATGAGTCTTTTCAGGAGCAGGATGCCCTGCTTTCCAGCGTGCTGCAGGAGAATTTGAGCGGCGTGCGGGTGGTGAAGGCCTTTGCCAGGCAGGACTATGAGCGGGGCAAATTCGAGACCGAAAACTGGGAGAAATTCCTGCGCGGCAGAAAGCTGCTCTTGCTACATTCTTATTTCTGGCCGACTTCGGACATATTGACCGGGGCTCAGATGCTGTTTGGGTTTTATACGGGGGCGATCATGACGATCAATGGAATTATCAGCCTGGGCGATTATTTGGCTTACGCGGGACTGCTGGTTTGGATCATCTGGCCGATCCGCAACCTGGGGCGCATCATTGTGCAAATGTCCACGGGGCTGGTTTCGTTTTCGCGGGTGACGGATGTGGTGCGCGAAGAACGGGAACCGCTGAATACTGGGGATTACCTACCGGATGAGCCACCCAAAGGCGCCATCGAATTCAAGCAGGTGAGTTTTGAATACGAGGCAGATGCGCAGGTGCTTAAGGATGTGAGCTTCGCCTGCGAGGCAGGGCAGATGGTAGCGCTGTTGGGATCCACCGGGTCGGGAAAAACGACGCTGGTGAACCTGCTGCCACGCTTCTACGATTACTCCGAGGGCAGCATTAAGCTGGATGGCGTTGAGCTTAACCGCTACCCAAAACACTACCTGCGCACGCATATTGGGATCGTACAGCAGGAACCTTTCTTGTTCTCGCGCACCATTCGGGAGAATATCCGTTACAGCGTGGGTCGGGATGTGTCGGACGAGGAGGTCGAAGAGGCGGCGAAGGCGGCGGCGGTGCATGAGGTAATCCTGACGTTTCCCAAGGGCTATGACACGCTGGTGGGCGAACGCGGGGTGACGCTATCCGGCGGGCAAAAGCAGCGGGTGACGCTGGCGCGAACGCTGTTGAAGAACCCGCGCATCCTGATTTTGGACGATGCGACCTCCTCTGTGGATACGGAAACGGAAGCGGCAATCCGGACGGCGCTGGGTGGGCTGATGGACACGCGCACCACTTTCCTGATTGCACACCGGATCCAAAGCGTGATGATGGCGGACCTGATCCTGGTGTTTGACGAGGGCAAGGTGGTGCAGCAAGGAACGCACGGCCAATTGCTGCGGCAAAAAGGGATTTACCGAGACGTGTTTGATATTCAAACACAAATTGAGGAAGAAGTGGAGCGCGAAGTTTCCACGGTGAAATAGATGAGCGACCATACAGAATTTCAAGAAGAAGAATTCAGCGCAACCTTTAATGGCAAGACGATCCTGCGCATCCTGGCGCAGACGAAAGCGCATTGGCCGTGGGTGCTGGGTTTCCTGCTGATGATCACGCTGGTTTCGGTGTTGGATTCGTATTTCACGTTCTTGAGCAAGCGGATCATTGATGAGGGCATCGGGGCCGGAAACCGCGAAGTCTTGATCGGGATCATGAAGCAGTATGCCCTGCTGACCATCGTGCAGGCAGGCGGTGTGTTCGGGTTTATATATCTGACCGGAATCCTGGGCGAGCGGGTGCGCTACGATCTGCGCAAAAAAATGTTTGACCATCTGCAAAAGCTATCGCTGGCGTACTACAACCAGACTCCGGTTGGGTGGATCATTTCACGAGTGACCTCGGATTCAGATCGCGTGGCGGAGCTGGTGACCTGGGGGCTGCTGGATATCACCTGGGGAGTCATGAATATCCTGACATCGGCCTACTTTATGGTGTTGATTAACTGGCGGCTGGCGTTGATCGTGGGGGCCATTATCCCGGTGCTGGTGGTGGTGGCGTCCTGGTTCCAGAAGAAAATTATTCGGGAATACCGTGAAGTGCGCAAAATCAATTCCAAGATCACCGGCGCTTACAACGAAAACATCACCGGGGTGCGGGTGACGAAATCGCTGGGGCGGGAAAAAGCCAATCTTGAAGAATTTGGCGAATTAACCGGCGAGATGTACAAATCCGGTTACCGGGCTGCGTGGCTCTCGGCGCTTTTTCTGCCAATCGTGCAATTTATTACGGCGATCGCGCTGGGCTCAATCATCTGGTATGGTGGATTGCAGATTGAGATTGGCGGGATGACGATTGGCGGCATCCAAGCATTTGTTTCGTATATCACGTTTATGCTGTTTCCCATACAGGATTTGGCGCGGGTCTATGCTGAGATGCAGCATTCGGTTGCCTCTGCCGAACGGATATTTTCCATGATTGATGAAGTGCCCACGGTGGTTGATCTGCCAAAGGCCAAGGCGCCAAAAAGCCTGCAGGGCGACATTGAGTTTGACCACGTGGATTTTGCTTACGATGATGAGCCAGAAAACCCCGTTTTGAGCGATTTCAATCTGACGGTGAAGCGCGGCGAAAACATTGCGTTGGTGGGGCCCACGGGAGGCGGGAAAAGTACCATCGTGAACTTGGTGTGCCGATTCTTTGAGCCGACCCAGGGGAAGATCAAAATTGGGGGCAAGGATTACACGCGCTATACGTTGCATGGAATCCAATCGCGGATCGGGGTGGTGTTGCAGACACCGCATCTCTTCTCGGGCAGCGTGCGCGAGAATATTCGTTACGGACGACTGGAAGCGACGGATAAAGAGGTGGAGGAGGCGGCTAAGCTGGCGGGGGCGCACCATTTCGTCTCGGAGCTGGAGAAGGGCTACGACGAAGAAGTGGGTGAAGGCGGCGTGTTGCTCTCCGTGGGGCAGAAGCAACTGGTGAGCCTGGCGCGCGCGGTGCTGGCGAACCCGGAAATCTTCGTGATGGACGAAGCGACCAGCTCGGTGGATACGCTGACTGAGGCGCTGATCCAGCAGGGGATGGAGACTATGATGAAGGGGCGCACCAGTTTCATCATTGCTCACCGGCTTTCGACTATTCGGCGGGCGGACCGCATCCTCGTGATTGAAAACGGGAAAATTGTGGAAAACGGGAGCCATGCCGAATTGCTGCGCAAACGGGGACACTATTACCGGCTGTACACGCAGCAATTCCGTGAAGAATTGAGCCGGGCGCAGGATCCTTTTATGGCCAAGTTGGCAGAGGCTGAGCCCGAGTCTAACTAAAGTTCTCATGCATTAATCATCCTCCAGGACTAGAATCATACGCATGGATTCTTGGGATATTGACGATTTCCAGCCTATTAGGGTGGATGAAACACAGCCAGCCGACCCGGTAACTTCGCGAGATTTGGCGGGGGACACCCAAGCGGTGAAACCCGTGGCGCGCGCGCGGCGAAAACGGCGCAAGTTGCGACGGGCGTTGACGAAGCCCGTGTTTCTCTTGCTGGGGCTACTGGCGCTCTATTTCTTTTTCCCCTGGCAGAGCAAATTCCTGGTGCTTGGTATTGACCGCGTGCCTGAGGGAACCACCCAGGGGCGCAGCGACACCATGATTCTGGTGGGGATTGAGCCGCTCAGTGCCCAAGTGAACATGCTCTCAATTCCGCGGGATTTGTGGGTGAGCATTCCGAATTACGGGGAGAACCGGATCAATACAGCGCACTACTTTGCCGAGGCAGAGCAGCCCGGTAGCGGCCCGGATGCGGCGATGAACACCGTCAAGGCAAATTTTGACGTGCGGGTGAGCCGCTATATACGGATTCGGCTGGAGGGCTTCGCGGGGGTGATAGACGCGCTGGGCGGGATTACGATTTCTTTGGACGCCCCAGCGGCGGGTTACCCAGCAGGCGAGCACCAACTGGACGGCACGCAAGCGCTGGCCTTTGTGCGGGATCGAACGGGTGATGATTTTTTCCGGATGGCGCATGCACAGTTGTTTATCACGGCGATGTTGAAGAAACTAATCAACCCGTTGAGCTGGTTCCGGCTACCGGCGGCGGCGATTGCGTTGGGGCAGGCAATGGATACCAATGTGCCGGTGTGGTGGTGGCCACGGTTGGGGCTGGCCGCGGTGCGGGCACTACCAGAAAAAATCGAGACACGAACGTTGGACCGCACAATGGTGAACGGATGGACAACCTCTGAAGGGGCACAAGTGTTGCTTCCCAATTGGGAGGCGATTCTCCCCTTGGTGGAGGAGATGTTTTAATCCTATATCGTGACCTAAAACGTATCACGATATTCTCATCTATTTTTTCTTGATTTTTCCGACAATGGTTCCATACTACGCGTATCGCTATTCGTTCGGCGACATTCTCTCATGAAGAGGAGACACAGATGGCTACAACCAAGAAACCAAAAAGCAAATCTGGCAGCAAGAAACCCAGCAGCAAGTAAGTCGCTGGGCCGAAAAAGAGAAAAATGGAGCGGTGGGAAACCACCGCTCCTACTATTTAAGACAGAAAGGCGTCGGTATAATCACCCAACCGGAGCGTATTCCATGATTGATTCCTCACTGCCGCTAATTGATTTGCATCGCCATTTGGATGGCAGCGTTCGGCTGGAAACTATTCTGGATCTAGGTCAGCAGCATAGACTCAAGTTGCCAGCAGGCGATCTGGAAGGCTTGCGCCCCTTCGTCCAGGTGACTGAGCCGCAGCCCGGGATCATGGCCTTTATTGCGAAGTTTGAGTGGATGACGGGAGTGCTGGTGGATACTGCGGCCTGCGAACGGATCGCCTATGAAAACCTTTTGGATGCAAAGCTGGAAGGAATTGACTACATTGAACTGCGTTTCAGCCCGCTCTTTATGGCCCAGGCACATGGGTTGGACCCGGCCGGGATCGTAGGCGCCGTGGTGGAGGGGGTTCGACGGGGCGAAGCGGAAACCGGAATGCGAGCCAACCTGATCGGAATCCTGAGTCGCCATTTTGGGGCTGATGCAGCGATGGGCGAATTTGAAGCACTGGCGACTTATCGAGACGAGATCGTGGCCTTGGATTTGGCGGGCGATGAGGCCAACTATCCCGGGGAATGGTTTGTTAATCATTTCGAGCGGGCGCGATCCCTGGGTTGGGAAGTCAGCGTGCATGCGGGAGAGGCCGCGGGGCCGGAGAGCGTTTGGCAGGCGGTGCGAGGGCTGGGGGCAACGCGCATCGGGCATGGGGTGCGGGCGATGGAAGACCCAGAACTAGTTGACTATTTGCACGAGAATAGTATTGGCATTGAAACCAATCTAACCAGCAATGTGCAAACCAGCACCGTGGCGAGTTATGCGGAGCACCCGTTAAAAGCCATGCTTGAGGCAGGGTTGAAGGCGACGATCAATACCGACGATCCGGGCATCAGCGATATTGATTTGCCATACGAATATGAGGTGGCTGCCCCCAAAGCGGGGCTAAGCTCGGAGCAAATAGGGACTGCGCAAGCCAACGCGCTGGAACTGGCTTTCCTTTCTTCTGCGGAGAAAGCTGAATTGCTGCAGAGCAAGAGAGCGTTGGGCAGGGATGGCTAAATGGCGGCTGAGCCCAAAAATGTTTTTGGCAGCCGGACGTATGGAATTTCCCAAGGAGTGGAAAGCCAGCGCGGGTGCATTTACCATTGGAGCACATGCCATCAAGTAGTTGGATTGGTGTGAGAAGGCTAGCGAACGCGGATTTCCTGATTGAAATTGAGGCGATTGCGGTGATTCAGGAGGCAACATGAAAATTATCATTACTGGCGGGAGTGGGTTGATCGGGCGCGGGTTAACGGCCAATTTGGTCGAAGATGGACACGAGGTGATCGTGCTGAGCCGGAGGCCGGAAGGGCGTGCAGGGCTTGCCGGAAGGAGCACGCGCGGTGGGTTGGGACGCGCGAAGCGCTCAAGGCTGGGGCAAACTGGCAGAAGGCGCGAAGGCGATTGTGAATTTGGCGGGGGCCAGCCTGAAAGGGGAGGGCTTTCTGCCGAGCCGCTGGACGGCGAAACGCAATCGGGTGATCCGTGAAAGCCGGGTAAATGCGGGGGCGGCAGTTGTGGAAGCTGTGCGGGCAGCGAAGCGAAAGCCGGAGGTGGTGGTGCAGGCTTCGGCTGTGGGCTATTACGGGGCACGGGATGCTGTGCGATTGGATGAGAATGCCCAGCCCGGAGATGATTTCCCTGCGCAAGTTTGCGTGGAATGGGAACAATCCAGCCAGGCCGTGGAAGCGTTGGACGTGCGGCGCTGCGTAGTGCGAACAGGGTTGCCCTTGACGAAGGCGGGCGGGGCATTTCCACTGCTGCAATTGCCCTTTGTGCTGTACAGCGGAAATTGGTTTGGGGACGGGCAGCAGTTCTTTTCCTGGATCCACTATGTAGATGAGATTCGGGCCTTACGATTCCTGATTGACACGCCCAAGACAAGCGGCGCCTACAACCTGACTGCGCCGGACCCGGTTAGCAACCGAGAGTTTGCCAGATCTTTGGGTAACGTGATGCGGCGGCCGGTCTGGATGCCAGCGCCCGGATTTGTGATGAAATTGGCCCTGGGCGAAGTATCGACTGTGGTGTTGGATGGGCAGCGGGCAGAGCCTGTGGCGTTACTGAAGGCTGGATTTCGCTTCAAATACCCGAAGCTGGACGAGGCGCTCAGGGCGATTGTTAATGAGTGAGGAGCGAGATGGTTTAAATAAAAAAGAGGCCGAAAGGCCTCTTTTTGCTTGTATAGGGGTTAGCGACGACGGCCCATTCCTAGGACGAGGATGGCGTAGTACAGCAATTGCAAAATAGCGGTGATTAGGCCAGCTACGTAAGTGAGGGCGGCGGCATTCAGCACGTGATTGACGCCGCGTTGTTCTTCCTGGCTGGTGATTATGCCCGCGGTGGTAAGCATCTCGCGGGCACGGACTGAGGCGTTCAATTCAACTGGGAGGGTGGCTAGGGCAAAAATGGCACCGCCAGCGAATACGGCGACACCGAGCCAGGCCAGGGTGGTGTAGTTGAGGAAGAAGCCGATCATCAGCAAAATCCAGCCCAGGTAGGAGCCGATATTGACGGCGGGCACCAGCGCGGCGCGCAGGCGCAGGGGGAAATAATCCTGGTTATCTTGCTGGGCATGGCCGAGTTCGTGGGCGGCAATGGCCGCGGCGGCAATGCTCTGTCCCTGGGCAACGCCAGCAGAAAGACGAAGAATTTTCTTGCGGGGATCGTAATGATCACTGAGGCGGCCTTGAACCTGCTCAATCTCGACACCGTAGAGCCCAGCGCGGTCGACAAGGCGACGGGCCACTTCGGCCCCGCTCAGGCCACTGCGGTTGGGGACGTTGCTCCAGCGTTTGTATGCCGAGCTGACATACCATTGCGCCAGCATCATCAGCAGGAAGGCGGGGAGCATAAAAATCAGGTAAGAGGAGTTGTAAAACATCGTCGGTTCCTTATGGATAGCGGTTATTGAGTGAGAAGCTCTATTGCACGTTGTAGCTGCGCATCGTTGCCGGCAGCGATATCTTCCTCGGTGAGAGGGACAATGACATCGGGTTGGAGACCTATGCCGTGAATCTCGCGCTCATCTGGCGTGAGCCAATGGGCAATGGTAATGCGCAACGAGCCCTGATTATCTGAAAGGAGCGGAGATACCTGGACAGAGCCTTTGCCAAAGGTAGTATCGCCGACCAGGAGGGCGCGGCTATGATCCTGCAGTGCGCCAGCAACGATCTCGGAAGCTGACGCTGAGCCTCCATTGACGAGGACGACCATTTCTATTTGAGTTGCGAGGCCGTCTGCCAGGGCTTCGTAAGTTTGGCGGGTACCATCCCCAAATTGCTCAAAAAGGATGACGCCATCGCCAATGAATTCCGAGGCCACCTGGATGGAAGTATCCAGGAAACCACCCCCATTGTTGCGCATATCAAAGATCAAGCCGCTTGGATTTTGGGCGAGAAGCTCTTCCAGTATGTTGCGCAACTCGCGATCGGAGGTGGCACCGAAGCTGAATAGCTGAACATAGGCGATATTGCCCTCCAGTATTTCACCCTGAACGCTGGAGACAAATATGGCAGCCCGGGTGATTTCTACGTCAAAGGGCTGGGCAACGCTTTCGCGGTCAATGGTCATCACGAGGGTGGAACCTGCCGGGCCCAGAATGCGATTAATCACCGCGTCGCCGGGGATGCCTGTCATGTCATCGCCATCAATGGCCAGCACGCGATCACCGGGCTGGAGACCAGCGGCTTCGGCGGGCGAACCCTCCATTGGGGCGATGATGGTGAGATATTCAGTGGTGGTATCCACCCAGGCACCGATACCCTCGTATTCACCCTGGAGGGAGATTTCCGAAAGGCGCAGCTGACTGGGATCGAGAAATTGAGTGTGTTCGTCGCCGAGGGCATTGACCATGCCGCGTAAGGAAGCGTGCATTAAATCTTCGTAGGTAAGTTGGTTTTCAATATCGGCATATTCGGCGCGTCCCCAGGCGGCCCAGAAATCGGTGAAGAGCGCCATGATTTCGGTGGGGGTTTCTGCCTCAGCGGCCAATTCTTTGGGTGAGGCGGCGTCGGCGGGCAAATTGATCTCGTCGAGATAAATGCCGAAATCCTCAAGGGCCGTGGTGAGGCCCTGCAATGCGCCCTGAGCCAGCAGCGCGTCGTCCACGGGCTGTACGTAGAAATCCTCGTGAATCAGGACCCGACTTTCCCAGAAGGGGCTGAATAGGCTGGCGAGATCAACATCAGCGCCGATTGGAGTATGAGGCTCAACGAGCGAATCGCTGGTGACTGGCGGTGAGTCAAAAATTGCGGCGGGATCTTCGAGGATGTTGGTCACCGTATCGCCAAAAAATGAATAGGCGATGAAGCCAGCAGATGCGGCGCAGACACACATGGCGGCAACAAGGGCGAAGCCCAGGGCGACGAGCAAAATATTTCGATTTCTAGGTTTCATGGATACGACCAATGCTTTCGTTATTTTTGGCGATGTGCAAGAGTATCACAGCATCATTAGCGGCTTATAAACGCCGCTACGTGGGCGAATCGACGTCGGGCGCTTTCGGGCCGCGAAATTTATCAACTTCCTTGGCGAGGGCTTCCAGACTCTCGTCTTCGGACTGCCAGGGATTGCGGGCTCGGCGCCCGGCACGACGCCAAAGCTCAAAATCGCCGGCCTCACGGCCCCTACGAGCTCCGAGAAAGAGCGAGATGGGATAGGCCAGGGCAATAAAGCCAATCAGGCAAATGGCGGCGATAAAAGTAGTATTTGCGAGCATTGAATTATTCTACCAAGCCGGGCACGGCTTCCAGCAAGGCTTCAATGCGAGGAATGGAATGGTGGGCGGCGGGATGCGGCTCACGCGTGCCGACCAGCACGGTGGTTGCGCCGAGAGCTTTGGCGGGAGCCAGATTTTCGGCGCGATCGTCGATAAAGAGGGAATGGGCGGCGGATTCTTCGGAGGCCAATTCAAGGGCCAGCGTGTAGGCAGAGGGCTCGGGTTTGTTGCGATAGGACATGCCAGCAATATCAAGGATACCGGCAAAATGGGGGCCGAGACCCAGAGCGGCGATCACCCGGCGGGCATGCGCCTGGCTGGCGTTGGTGAAGATCCATTTGCGCTGTGGAAGCCGGGTGAGCAGGGCTTCAAGGGCGGGATTGGGTGAGAGAATCTGCTCAATGGGCACATCGTGTACATAGCTTAGATAGTGTTCGGGATCGATATTGTGGTGCGTGTGGAGGCCGCGCAAGGTGGTGCCATGATCGGCGAGATATTGCTGGCGGATAGCCGCGACCTGGCGGGGTGGAAGGCCGACCACTTCCTGCATGTATTGTTCAATGCGGGCCTGAAGAAGCTGCCAAAGGCCGGATTGGCTGTTGTAGAGAGTGTCGTCGAGATCGAAAAAGATGGTTCGGATGGACATGAGCCAAGTATAGCTGTTGGGCCTGCTGACAGATTAAATGAAAAGAGCGCCGAGTTGTCGGCGCCCTTAGTTGTTTAAGCTTCTACTGGTTTTCGATTCAAGAATTTAGGGAGCTTTAATTTCCAACCGCCCTCTCCGCCAACGCGAATATCGCGGCGCTGGAATGCCCACCAGGCAGCGAGCTTAAAGAGAAGCCCAAAGCCAAGTAGGCTAAGCAACCATCCAGGTTCGAAACCGTTCACCCAGTTGTCGCTCTGGTAGTAGTAGAGCGGGAAGAAGGGCGCAATTTCTTTCAGGGTATCGCTCAGCCCAGCCAGGCCGTTCAAGAAGAAGCTGGCGACCAGGAAGATGCCGGAGAGCATGCCAGCCGAACGCTTGGAGGGCAGGAGCATGCTGAAGAGCAGCGAAAGCCCGGTGAAAAAGAAGAGCAAGCCGCCGAGTGAGGCGAAAGGAATTAGCAGTTCGACCGGATCCAGGACCATCGAAGAGTAGGTGGTGGCGAACATGACGCCGGCCCACCCAAAGGCGAGGATGACTAATTGGATTGCCCAGAGTGAAAAAAGTCGCCCCCAGAACAGTGCTGAGCGGCTGATGGGCTGGGCGGCAATTAGATCGAGCACGCCCTTTTCCTCGTCGTCGGCCAGCATGCCGCTGCCGGCCAGCACGGCGTAAACACCGATGACCAGAGGCATGAAGGAGAAATATTCGAGGGAAAGGAAACCTTCCGGCGAAGTAAAGTCAGCCGCGCCGCCAAAAAAGGCCATAATTTCCGGTGGGTAGATAGCCATCAGCTCTTCGAACGCGGCAGCGTTTTCGACGATGGTGTCGTAGAAGGGCACAAACATCATGCCGAGTAATGCCAGGGTTAGCCCCCATCCAAAGATGGCCCCGCGCGAGCGGGAGAGGGTGTGTTTGAAGACAGTTAGCATGGGTAACTCCTAAGACTGCGCGGTTTGGCGCTAGTTTTCATAGTAGGCCAGGAAGATCTCTTCGAGGCTGGGGCGATCAGTTTCAAAATCGCTAACGGGATAAGCAGAGAGTGCCTTGATGAGGGCATCCATTTCGCCTTCTACCTGGATAAGCATTTCGCGTCCGTTGCTTTCTGAAAGTACACTGACGCCCTTGATTTCCTCAATCCGAGCTCGATCGACGTTCTTCTGGAATCGAATGCGGGCACGGCGCAATGATCGAGAGCCAAGCTTTTTGGGATCAGCGACTTCAACGATGCGGCCCGCGCGAATGATACCGACGCGTTCGGCGACAGCTTCGACTTCGCTCATGATGTGTGAGGAAAAGAAAATGGTAGCGCCCCATGCCTGGGCTTCTTTGACCAGCTTGAGCACTTCCTGCTGCATCAGGGGATCTAGGCCCTGGGTAGGTTCATCCATGATGATCAGTTCGGGCTTATGCATCAGGGTTTGGACAATGCCCACTTTTTGCTTGTTGCCGTGGGACAGATTTCGAATGGGGCGCTTGAGATCCAAACTCAGGCGCTGGGCCAATTCGCTGATGTAACTCCAATCGGCCGACTTGCCGCGCAGGGCATTGAAATAGTGCAACAAGCCTTCGGCGTTGAGGCTGTCGTCCAGGTGCAATTCGCCGGGCATGTAGCCGACTCTGACCTTTATGGAGACAGGATCTTCGCGGGGATCAATTCCCAATACGCTTACCTCGCCTTTGTTGCGGTGAATCAAATCCAATAGACAGCGGATCGTTGTGGTTTTGCCAGCTCCATTCGGGCCGAGAAAACCAAAAATCTCGCCGCGGTTTACTTCTAAATCGACGCCGTACAGCGCCTGGAAATCTCCATAGAATTTCACAAGGCCCTGGGTGCGGATGGCAACGTTATTGTTCGCCATTGTGTACCTCCACTCCCTAAACCCAGTATTTTTGCTCTCTCAAATATTTAGGGACGGCTAAATATACGTCATATTGAATTGTTTGTCAAGATATGGCGGTGAGCTGACGAATTGCTAGCAGATATGCCGGTGAATTATTTCGCTTGCTCGGGCAACGCCATCTTCGGCGCGAATCTGCTCGCCCAGGGCGGTGGCCTTTTCGCGCAGCACCTGATCGTTAAGGGCTGCATGGATGGCATGTGCCAACCTATCGGCAGAAAGCTTACGGCGGGGGATGGGTGCGGGGCTAAGGCCCAAGGTGTGGACACGGTCGGCCCAAAAGGGCTGGTCGGCAAAGTGGGGGATAAGGATAGAGGGAACGCCCGCGCCCAGGCCAGCGGCGGTGGTGCCGGAGCCGCCATGATGGACTACGGCGGCCACGCGGGGAAAGAGCCAAGCGTGGGGAACCGAGGCCGCCATGTGGACGTTGCTGGGCAGGTCGGTTCCAGAGAGGCCACCCCAGCCACGGAGCAGCAAACCGCGCTGACCAGTTATTTCCAGGGCTTCAAGCACCATTTGGAGGGCACTTTGCGGGTCCCCGCCGACCATGCTGCCAAAGCCAATGTAGACGGGTGGGGGACCAGAGCCCAAAAAATTGAGCAGATCAGGAGGGGGCCGCCAGCCCGCTTCGTTGCCCAGGAACCAGTAGCCGGTTACGTGGTACCAATCCGGCCAATCAGCAGGCTTGGGCACCACATGGCGGCTGTAGCCATAGAGGAAGGGGACGCGTTGCTGATAGAGGCGGCGGTAAGGGCCGAAGAAGCCCTCGGGCTGGATGCCAAGCACGTCTTTGAGCCAACGGTTATAGCGAGGACGTAGGGCTTGCCAAAAGCCCTGCTCGCTGCCAACGTGGCTGAGATAGTTGAATGTGCCACCAAGATGAGGGCGGGACGGGATAAAGAGATTGGGAAAGGCGCGCGTACGACTGAAAGGTTGGAGCACGATGGGCATGCAGGGCACGCCCATCTTTTGGGCGACATGATAGCCCGCGGCGGCCAGCAGGGAATAGAGGATGAGGTCGGCCCCGTGGCAAGCGAACAGGATGTCGTTATTGAGCTGCTCAAGCTGCGGTAAACCTTCGCGTTTGAACAAGCGGAGAAAGGCGATTGGATCGCGGCCAGATTGCATCGTGGCACGCACGCGACTATCCTCGACAATGGCCTGAGGATCACCGACGAGCAGGGCGAATTCAAGCCCGTGGCGTTCGACAAAATCTTTGAAGGGAAGATGGGCTGCGAGGCGGACATGGTGACCCGCGGATTGGAGGCCGAGGCCCAAGGCTACATAAGGCTGCACATCGCCGCGGGAACCGACGGCGAGCACGGTGATGTTGGCCATCAGCGGGCGTGAGGAGGGCTGCTCAAGAGTGTCGGGGTCGTGCGTATGGAAGATAGATCAATTCACCCTGCAGTCGTCGGGACCATATTCGATCTCAATGGTGGTATGGCGCAGAGGTTTGGTTTTCAGCAGGGCGCGAATATCTTTGCGCAAACGTTTTACCTGGCGGCGCTCGGCATGTTCATCCACCATGACGTGCATAGTGAGCACGTGGTTTCGCCTTCCAGCGACCAGGCGTGAAGATGATGGGTGGATTGCACGCCAGGGATCGATTCAATCTGAAGGCTAAGCTCGTTCAGGTCGAGTTGCTCAGGAGCTGCCTGGAGGAAAAGCTGGAGAGTCTTTCCGAGATTTCGAAATACGTTGAAAAGAATATGAATCGTGAGCAGAATGGAAAGCAGTGGATCCAGGATGTGGATATCCGTAAAAATGAGAACGATGCTGACGACCAGCACAGCCAACCAGCCGAGGACATCCTCTAGCAGATGAAGGGCCACCACGCGGGAATTCATGCCCTCATCCCGGCGCAAACCAAATACCGTAGCGCCGTTTACCAGAATGCCCACAATGGCCATGAGCGCCATGCCCTGGGCGTTGGAATGTTGGGGATTCAGGAGACGAGGAACGGCTTCGCTCAAGATGAAGAGTGAGCCAACCAAAAGCACGATGGTGCTGATGAGCGCACCCAGCAGTGAAAAGCGGCGATAGCCATATGTAAAGATATTGTCTTCGCTGCGCTGTGAATATCTTTCCAGATACCAGGCTAAGCTGAGCGAGAAGCTATCCCCTAGATCGTGCAAAGCGTCGGAGAGGATGGCCAAGCTATTGGTCCAAATTCCGCCGACAATTTCCTGGAGCGTAAAGGCTACATTCAGGAATAAGACAAGACGTAAATTTTTGCTATGGAGATCGGTGTGTTGGTGGGAATGGTCCATGGATCAGCGTTAGAGGCGATGTTAGGGATGGGGCTCGACAAAGACCTGACTGGTAACGCGCGGGCCGAGGACAATCTCATCCGGAGACTGATCCAGGCGGAGGTGCAGGTTGCCATCGAATTCGGAATATTCTGTAATATGCACCGACACGCCGGGGACGACGCCTAGTTCGCTAAGATGGCGAAGGAGTTCGGGCAAAGTGTCTCGAACGCGGGTAACGGTGGCGGTTTCGCCGGGGCGCAACGTGCGGAGCAGTGTGGCGGAAGAATCAGGGAGGCTAAGATCGGGGCGAGGAATGGGGTCGCCATGAGGGTCGAGGTTGGGGTCTCCCAATGCGGCGGCGATGCGTTCCTCAAAGCGCTCCGAAATGACATGTTCAAGGCGGTCGGCTTCCTCGTGGACCTCGTCCCATTCGTAGCCCAGGATCTGGTGGAGGAAGAGTTCTAACAGTCGGTGGTGCCGGATGGTTTCAAGAGCGACTCGTTCGCCCTCTGAGGTTAGGCGCACGCCGCGATGCTTTTGGTACTCCAGAAGAGGCGGCTTGGTTTCGGCCAGCTTTTGAAGCATACCGGTAACTGAAGCGGGGGCGACATCCAAATGTTCGGCCAGCGCATTGGTGGTGGCGCGGCCATTGCCGCGGGTTAACTCGTAGACGGCTTTAAGATAATCCTCGATAGATTGGGAGAGCGATGCGCGTGCATGGATGGTTTTCGATTTAGCCATAGCTAAATTGTACGCCTGCGGGGGAGGGATTGTCAATTGTGGAAAGTGGCGATTTGAGACTTGAGACCAGAGACTGGAGACCAGAGGCTGGAGACTAGAGGCCAAGGACTGGTTGAATTATTTTATTGAAATTGGCGGGCGGCAAAAACCCTTGCGTCGCTAGTTGTTTTCAGGATGGGGTGGCCAGTCAATATCGACCCAGGGCGTGTAACCGTGTTTCTCAGCGCCTGCAATCCGGGCGCGGGAAGGTGCGGCGCACCCCGATTCGTCCTGGACAACAAGTTGAGTCCGGTAGGCACCCAGAGCCTGGAATACTAACTCACCGGATTGGCACAGCCAGGCCTCGATGACATAGGGCGTTTGCTCGGAATCGTCACCGGGAGTTAGGATTAATGGGTGCCAGGAAATGGTGACCTCATTGGCGGCGCGGGTGGCCAATACTCCAGTCAAGGGTCCGTAATATGGGGACCAGGCGAGCACTACATCGGGATCCATTGGTGCCAGGGCGAGAGGATCTCCGGAAATTTCCAGATATTGGGAGCCGCCGTTGACCCAGCAGGGATTGTCTCCGCCGATGGCCTGTGCCATCAGCCAATCACTGCGCTCCATGCGGCCGATCAGCTCGATATTGGCTGTGGGCGCGAAGGTGTAGACGTAAAGGAAGGGTGCGCCGGGGCCACGGCGACAGGTGAGGCGATCTTGCGTGATGACCTTGGCGCGCAAGGAGGGAACATAGTTGGGTGTGATGGTCGGGCTGGAGGTGCTGGTGGGTGCTGGAGTCGGGGTGTCGGTAGCAGTAGGCGGAGATGTAAGGGTGGCCTTGGCGGCGGGAATTGAGGTGGGCGTTGGGGCGGAGGCTGGGCTACAAGCAGCCAACGAGATCGCGAGGATCAACAAGGTGAGGCTGAGTGAGCGAAGCATGGCTGGATTTTACCGCTTGCAGATCAACAGCGACTTATAATCGCAGCCGATGAAAGCGAAGTGGAGTTTGCCAAGAGGGGCGTTTCCCTGGGAACTGGTGGGGCTGCGGCTGGCGCTGGGGCCAATTCTACTTTTCGATGCGCTGGACGGGGTTACCGACCTTTGGTTTGTGGCTGGGTTGGGGCTAGCAATCCTGACGGACATTTACGACGGGATATTAGCAAGGAGGTTGGGGGTGGCAAGCGTGCAATTGCGGCGGGCAGATAGCCTGGTAGACAGAGCGTTGTTCTTTTTTGTGGCTGGCGCGGCCTGGGCGGCGCACCGCGGAGTGCTGATGGCTGAAAGAGGGCTGGTGGCGACCATGTTGATCCTGAGCGTGGTTTCGCAAGTGCCGGCGCTGGTGAAATTTGGCAAGGCGGCTGCGTATCACGCCTATAGCGCAAAAGCGGCGGGGTTGGCGCTGCTGGCGGCAGGGGTGCTGCTCTTTGGCTGGGGGCGGGGAGGATTGGTGTTGCAAGCAGCCATGTGAATGGCGATTGTCAGCCACGTTGAGCGGACTGCCATTACGCTTATGCTGCCTGAATGGCGCACGGATGTGAATGGGATTTGGGCGGTGGGCAAATAAAGCTGGGATGCCTTGTTTCTTTTGTGTAACAAGGAAGCACTTAATTTACTGAGGCCAGGGAATGCTGACCCAACGGGTGTAGCCGTGTTTATCAGACCCAAAGGCGCGACCGCGCGAGGGTTCGTTGCAGGTCTGCTCGTCCTGGAATTCAATGGAGGCGGCATTGGTGCTGTAGGCTCGGAAAACTTGCTGGCCGTTTAGGCAGATCCAAACCTCTACCAAGTATTTATCCTGAAGTGATTGATCGCCAGGCAACCAATCAAAGGGCTGCCATTGAGCGGTAACGAGGTTTCCGCTGCGGCGAGCCGAAACGCCACTGAGCGGCGGATAGGGTTGGGTGGTAAAGGGGAGCACCAGATGGGGGTTGTCGATGGGCAGGATTTGAGCACGGTCGCCGCCAAGGTCAATGAGTTCCTGCGATACCCAGCAATTGAGTTCCGGGCGGGTGGCCGTGTGGAGAAACCACCAGTTTTCGTTAAGCTCCATATGGCCAAGGATCTCGACGATAACACCCTGATAGAGGGTGGTGCGCAGCAGGTAACCGCCACCGGGGCCAAAACGGCAGGAAGCCTGGGCGACATTAATTAGCCCCCACACATAGTCTGGTGTGGGGGTGGCTGATATGGTGGGGGTAGCTGTGATGGTGGGAGTGGCCGTTTCTGTTGGGGTTGGGGTACGCGTGGGGGTTGGCGTGTTGGTTGGCGTGGTGGAGGATGTTGGGGTAGACGGAGTGGTTGCTGGTGCGCAGGCGGCAAAGGCAACGCCTGCGAGAACGATGAGGAGGGAATATCGGAGACGGCTAGCTCGCATGGAATGATTTTACCGCGAGAGCATCAGTCCGAGACGAGCTTGAGGTGCATGGCGCGGGCTTGGGTGCAAGGGTTCTGGGTAGGTGAATTATGAGTAGAAGATTGGTGGTTTGGTGGATTCGGCGTTTTATCCATAGTGTGGTAGCATTTCGCTACTAGTTCAAGAGAAGTTCTGAAGTTGGGGGCGCTTTACTCGATTTGGAACCAATGCTTGACCGAGAATCTGTACGAAAGGAGTTCCAAATCTTATGACTGAGAAAGTCCAAGGGACCGTTAAATGGTTCAATGGCTCGAAGGGCTTCGGCTTCATCGAGCGCGAGGGCGGCGAAGATGTGTTTGTTCACTACAGCGCTGTCCAGGGCGACGGCTTCCGCAACCTGAATGATGGTGATCGCGTGGAGTTTGTTGTTGTCCAGGGCCAGAAAGGCCCGCAGGCTCAAGACGTCGTCGTTCTTTAAACGACGTTTCAACGAGTTTGATAAAGGACCCGGCTTAGGCCGGGTCCTTTTTTTATTTGCGGGAAAGAAAGCTGGAGAGTGGGCGGTTGTGATTAGCGGGATAGGTTCTTTTCGTTTTTGACCGCATAAAGCCGTTTATCGGCCTCGGAAATCAGCAGATCGAGAGAGAAGGGTTCTCCCGAGGGGAGACAAACTACGCCCGCGCTATAGGCGAGGGGATGATCACTGTTGCGCTGGTCGTTAAATTCGGCCACGTGCTTATCAAGACGTTTCAACTGTTTCTTAGAATCCGCGTCAGCGGAAATAATCGCTAGCACTGCAAACTCGTCTCCACCTAAACGGCAAATAATATCGGAGCCTCTGAAGTTTGCGTTGAGGGTCTCGGCAAAGGCGATGAGGAATTCGTCCCCGACTTGATGGCCGGAGGTGTCGTTGGTTTCCTTGAATTTATCCAAATCCATCAGGAAGAGGCAGAGTAGGGCTTCTTCTCTTTGGGCCACGCGCCAATGTTGCTCGCTGAGCGCAATCAGGCCGCGACGATTGTGGAGGCCGGTTAGCTGATCTGTCATGGACAGATCCTGAAGATATTTTAGTTGGGAATACTGGGACAGTGAATAGCGTATGGAGCGATCCAACTGTTTGTAGGTCAGTGTGTTTTTGTCCAGGTAGGCGGTGGCGCCTAATTCCATGGCCTGGGTATCAATCGAATAATCCCCAGCACCGGTCAACAAAATGACGGGAAGCGAGGAGCCTTTGTCGCGTAGGGTAGTGAGTAGATCTAAGCCGGTTTTTCCCCCCAGATGGTAATCCAAAATAATTACGTCGTGGTTGCCGTTGCTTGCGAGTTGTAAGCCCTTTTCATATTCCGGAAGCCACTCCAGGGTGTACTTGTTTTCGGGCGATTCTTCGAGGATATCTCTGACGATTAAATAATCATCCTCGTCGTCATCCACCATGAGTATTTTTACTGAATCCACTGATTTTTAGTCCTCAGGTAGGGTGACAATGCCAAACCAGTAGGAGCCCAGCATGCGCATGGTTTCGACCAGGGCTTCGAAGGTTACTGGTTTGGTGATAAAGGAGTTGACGCCCAATTCGTAGGTCTTGAGCACATCCTCATTGGCTTTTGAGGTGGTGAGGACGACTACGGGAATGTTGCGGATTTCGGGATCGTTTTTGATTTCGGCAAGAGCTTCCCGGCCATCTTTCTTGGGCATGTTTAGATCCAGCAAAATCAAGCCTGGCCGTGGAAACTTTTCTTTGTCGGTAAATTTTCCACGGCTCTTCAAATAGTCGAGGAGTTGTTCACCATTTTCGACAAAACGAACCGAGTTGGCTAAGCGCGCCTCATCGAGCGCTTCTTGCGCAATAAGGCGATCGTCTCGGTCGTCGTCGGCGATCAGGATAGTGATGGCTTGCATGTGGCTGTAACTCGTCAGAGGTGATTGGACAAAATTAGCGAAAAAATAGTGGAGACTTTTTAGCCGCAAAAGAGTTAAATAATACAAGGAGAACTCAAATGGCTAAGAAGAAAAGTAATGCGGATTCAACGGTACGGCGGATACGTCGGCAAAC
>QWJF01000017.1 GCA_009391835.1 Chloroflexota bacterium
ATCGCCCGCTGCGCAGGTTGCTTCGTCACAAAATGAATTAGCCAGCGCGCAAAGCACAGCTGTCGCCGAGCCCACCGGTCAGGCTCAAACTATTGCGGATCAAATTGACAGCGACCCGGATGCGGACACAGGCCTGGTTGGGTTTAGCTTAACGAGCATTTCAGGGGATTTGGATTTTGACCCCGGCATGTTTTCGCAGCAGGTGACCTTTTCGATTGAAGAGCAGACGAGCTCCTATTCCATAGGCGACTTCGTATGGCTGGATGCGAACGGGGACGGCATACAGGACGCGGACGAGCCCGGCGTGGAAGGGGTGACGGTCACGCTGCACGATGACACCGACGCGCAATTGGACGTCACGCAAACGGATGCCAACGGCTTGTTTGCGTTCACGGATGTGCCTCCAGGTGACGCGTATTATCTGGCTTTCACACTCCCCGAGGGCTATGCCTTCACTCTGATGAACGAGGGCAGCGATGATGCGGCCGATAGCGACGCCGATCCGGCAAGCGGCGAAACGGCGCCTTTCTCAACGAGTGCCGACACGTTTGATTGGGATGCGGGCGTGGTGCAGCAAGTGGGTGGCGGGGCGCCGCTCTCATATTGCGTGGGCCCTGATCCAGAGGATTTCCCTAACGGCTATTCCCCCTTGACCGGGCAACCCGTGGAAGATCCCAGCCTGCTGAGCTTGCGGCCGGTGTTCCTTTCGGTTTCGCTGTTCCCGCCATCGGTGCGGCCGCCGACTGGCGCTTCGGTTTCGCCGATCATCTACCAGTTCTATATTGGCGACGGGGACACGCGCACGCTGATGGCAGTGCACGGCGAATTGCCGGAGATCGTGTTTGACCCGGAGACGACCGGGGCGAGCAATGCGACGCCAGACGAAGCACATGTGGTGGGTAACTGGGTGTGGTTCGATTTGAATGGCAACTCGGTGCAGGATGAGGGCGAGCCGGGCGTGCCGCGCATTCCGGTGAAACTTTGGGTGAATGGCAGCCTGTTTGCCCAGACAGAGACGGATGATGGCGGTTTCTATTTCTTTGGCTACGATGACGCCGAGAGCCTGGGCAACATCCAACTGGAATTCGACCTCCCTGAAGAATATGCAGATTACTATTTTGTGAACAAGGGCGCGGGCAGCGCTCGCAGTCTCGACAGCGATGTGTTCGTGGAAGGCTTTACGGACGTGCTGGATGTGCCGGGCGAAATTGATGCGCAGAGCCTGGACATTGACGTGGGACTAAGGCGCTCAACGGATCGGATAGAAGGGGTTCGCTCAGGCCGAGTGTTTTATGAGGACATCCGGCAGCAATACTGCGGCTGCGTGATCACGGCGGGGGCGGACCCGTTGGTAGCGGCGCAAATTCAAACCTGCGCCAACGCGGTGAGCAACAATGCCGGCGATATCGGCGCGGCGGGGGTGGATATCACCCAACTGGGCAACATCGCCCAGCAGAGTACGGAAGGCTCATCATGCAGCGAACCCAATCTGACGGGCAATCTGTTTTGCACAGAGACAACGCTGGAGGGCGCGGCGGGCATTGAGCTGTTTACCTTCTGGAATATTAATAACCAGGACCACTTTGTTTATGACCCGGAGGCGGGGGCTTACAACTGGTACAAGAATCTGCCATCGGCTAACGAAAGCTTTGATTTGATGACGGACGGGCTGAACGGGGAGACGCTGACCTACGAGAATGTGATCGTGATGCTGACCGAGCACACACAGGTGAATGCGGACGGCACCATCTTTGAGATGAACCTGGGCTTCACCACCGGGACGGCGTATATCTTCCGCAACGGGCAAATGTACGAAGCGATGTGGAGCACTATCGGCGGGGAGTATGAGCAGGGCACGGGCTTGCAGCGGCCTTTCCGGTTTACGGATATGGACGGCAACCCGTTCCCGCTGGCTCCGGGGCAAACCTTTGTGCAACTGCTGCACACATTCCATGTGTTCGAAGAGGTGGAGTCGGGAGTGTGGCGGGCGCGCTGGTATGCGCCGGTTTACACGCCGTAAGTTTACGTTTGGTTGATTGTAAAAGAGCCCGCAGCTGCGGGTTCTTTTTTGTTGGATGGTGGTTTTTCTGTGGGATACATCGGGCGGATCTAAGATCCGCTCCTGTCGGTCTGGCTTTGCCAAACCTTAGGGAAAATGCGCCAGCATTTTCCAATGGTGAAGGGATCCTCTGGCGTTAGTTTTGCAGGGAGGCGGTGATGATGATGCGTTGGGTGTCGATGCGGTAGGGGTAGCAACTGATCAGGGTAAGCGTTGGGTTTTCGGTGGGTTGGAGGACTTCGACGAAGCTGGGAGCCACGACGAGCCTGTCGGTGACTATGTAGGTGTAGGTGCGGGATTCGGTGTGGACGGTGATCTCGTCGCCGGTTTTGAGTCTATCCAGGTGGCGGAAGACTTCGCCGTAGATATCGTTGTGGCCGGAGAGGACAAGGTTGCCGTTCTGGCCGGGATCGGCGGTACCGATGTGCTGGCCCACGCCGCGCATGAGGCTTTCCCAATCGTCGCCCTGGACGATGGGGGCACTGATGTCTATCGCTGAGATGGTGATGCGTTGGGCCTGTTCGGGGCTGGAGGTGGGTAGGACGAGCGCAGCGTTGTAAGCCTGCGCCTGGGACAGGAGGTCTGGGGGAACTTCGGCTTGGTTGGGGGCCGCGGAGCCATCTTCGCCGGGGGGCGTGTGACCAGAGGGGAGCACGACGGGCTGGAGCGGGGTGGGGCTGGGGGTGGCTTCAATTCTGAAGAACGCGGCGACCTGATTATTCAGTTCGTTGAGCGTATTCAAGCCAGCCAGGAAGATGAGAACCAGGCCGACGACAGCCAGCACTTCGATGAGCAAGAGGAGGCGAGCGGCCCAAATGGAGCGCAGGGTGGGCGGACCTTTCAGGTGCAGATCGTCTTTTGGGATGACGCGGGGGTTGGCGAGGGGATCTGTTTCGATGGGTTCAGCGGGCTGCTTGTTCAGGGGCAGCAGTTCGCCAGTGCGTTCGAAGGTTTCCAGGCGGCGCTTGCGATCCACGGCGCGGCGCTGCATAAGCAGGCGGCGCAGTTCGCTTTCGCTGAGTTCAGGGGATTTGGCTTTACGAGCCATTGGGGGATTGTACTAAAGGAAGGGGGGAGGGTGGTTGGAGAATGGAGATTAGAGACTAGGGATTAGAGATTGGGGATTTGTTTTTTGGGGCGGGCGGTGCGTTCGATGAGAGCCTGCATTTGGGCGGCGATTTCGGGGCGGTTGAAGTGGGCGAGTAGATGAGCGCGCCCAGCGAGGCCCATTTTGCGGGCCGATTTTGGGTCGGCGGCGAGGCCCCGGATGGCGGCAGCCAAGGCAGCGGGGTCGCCGGGGGGGACGAAGATGCCGGCGCCAGCCTCTTCGACGACGGTGCGGATGACGCCATCAATGGCGAGCAGGACGGGGCGGCCGGCGGCCATGTAATCGAAGACCTTGTTGGGGTAAACGGTGGCGTAGAGTTCGAGGGGTTTGAGGATGGCAAGGCAGGCATCGGCGGCGGCCAGTGCGTCGGGCATACCGGATTTGGGTATGGGGGGTACGAAGGTTATATTGTCCAGCATTAATTCAGCGGCGCGCTGTTGGAGGGCGAGCTTATCCTTGCCATCGCCGAGGAGAACGAGGTGAATGGCGGGGTCCTGGCGAAGCTGGGAGGCGGCTTCGAGCACAATGCCGAGGTCGTTGGACATGCCGTGGGCGCCAGCGTAGAGGACGACGAATTTCTCGTCCAGGTGGTGGGCGCGGCGGAAGGTGAGCCCTTTTGCGGCGGGATCAAACATGGCGGCATCTGAGCCATTGGGAACGACGGAGATATTGTGTGCGCCGCGGGCTTCAAGATGGGGACGGAAGCCGGGGGAGTTGATGAGGAGCTGATCGGCGCGGCGGTAGAGGAAACATTCGAGCCATTCCGAGAGACGGATGATTACGGGGTTGCGCAGGATGCCAACGGCGACGGCGAAGGCGGGCCAGAGATCGCGAATTTCAAGCAGGAAAGGAACCCGCTTGAGGCGGGCGAGAGCCCAGGCGGCGGCGGCCTGAAAAATAGGCGGGGAGGTTCCCCAGACGAGATCGACATTTTTGACGCGCAGCCCAATCCAGAAGGAAGACAGGGTAAAGACGAAGAAGTTGAGCAGGCGATGGAGGAAGCTGCGGTGCAGGGCGCGGGTGGTGCGGGCGCGCAGGATGGTAAGGCCGGGGAGTTGGGTATCGGCGGGGCGGGGCTGACCGGTGAGATAGCTGACCGGGCTGGCAATGATGGTGACGCGGTGGCCGTTTTCCACGAGGTGGCGGGCGAACTCAGCGTGACGGGTGCCGCCGGCTTCGTCCAGGGAGATGAATGCCTGGTGGATGAGGAGGATGTGGAGGGAATAGGCCATAAGTACACTTACAGGTCTTTTGCTTCCTTCAACTCTTTTGCTTTTTCTTCCAAAAGTGCTCTTGCGACGGCTTGGCTAAATACTGCCAAACTTGCAAAGTCTTGTTGATTAAAAGGCGTACCTTGCTCTCGTGTGGTCTCGAAGGAAATATGATGAAGCATTCCTCGAATTTCGTAAAGAAATTCGAGTGCACCTTCAGTATTCAACTCTGTATTAACTAATCCAAACATCTTTCTGAGAGGGTCTTTGTGTGATTGGGACTCTAATGCTTTTTCTAAAGCAAAGGTTACTGCGCGTTTAAGAGCTGCAGATTTATTAAACTCATTTAAAACAGACTTTTTGCTACTTTTTCCTTTTGCACAAAAACCTTCAATAACATAATAGAAATTGTAAAACGCCGAAATAAACCTCTGCCCTCGCATTTCATTTAGACCTTCACGCCAAAATGCGATTGGTAAGTCCAGGTCTTCGAATGTAGCTAGACGAGAAACTAAATTTTGAAGACGGTCTGGGCTAAGCTTTGTTTCTGGGCACGGAAAGGGTGGGAATCTTGGAATAGAAGATTTAGTAACCAAGAAATCTTTTGCATCTTCCTCTGATTCAGTTATGTACTCCACGACTGGATTCTCCCAAAACACCTTTGCAAGAGCTCCATCTGTTCCTATTGACATTTGCGACTCAAGACTTTGCAATTTCCGTATCAAATTATCATGAACTTCCTTATCTCCCCCGATTGTTAGCTTAAACAAATCTGAGCTTTCGTCCCTTTTAAGAGAATGAACGGCTTTACTTGCATCAATTTTTGAGCTCACGGCAATTTGTTTTAGAAAACCGTTTTTACCGGGAATGAACTCATAAATGACTTTTTTATCTTGAACGGTGATGGGTGAATCGAGATGTAACTCTCCCTCTACGCGTACGCTAAGTCGGTATCTCATGGGTCTATTTTGGAAATAACCAAAGTGTTTCAAAGGAGAGGGGCGGGGCGGCACGCAGGTCGGCGAACAGAGCGAGCGCGGGTTGCTTGAGGCCGTAGGTGGGCGAGTGCCAGCCGAGGATGGGGTCTGGGGCGGCATCGCCATGAAGGATTTCACCGGAGCGGATCAGGGAGAGGGCGGCGGGGGCGGGCGCGGAGTTAATGGTGATGGTCAGCCAGCCGTGGGGGGATTTGAGGCGCAGCGTGTTGCCCTTGATTTGCCAGGGCCAATCGGGAAGCAGCCAATGCAGGCGGGCTTTGACGGGGGCAGGGTTGGCTTGATGGGAGGTGAGTTGATCTTCAATGCGCCAGGCATCTTTCTCGTTCACGGATACGCGGCGGGCGTGGGTGAGGCCGAGGGCGCGGTAGCCATCGTGGCGGGCTTCGGCGGCGATGAGGTGGCCGACATCGTCCACTTCGGTGTAGGTGGCCTCGGCTTGGGCCCAATCGAGCCACAGAAAGCGCCCGGCGGGAGTCATTTGATCGCAGCCTTCGATGGTGAGCGTGTTGTGGACGCGGGTGGCGGCGAGGGCGTTGTTCCAGATCGAATCGGTGGGGGTGGTGTAGAGGAAAGTGCCGGGATCGAGAGCGAGGTTGAGACCGCGCCACCAAAGATCGAGATGGAGCTGATCGGCGTGGCCGGGGCGGCTTTCGAAGTGGGCGGCGCGCAGATAGGCCCAGGACTGGCGGCTTTGCAGGCGCAAGGGCGGGCCGGCTGGTTTGGGCGGGGGCAGCCGTTTCAGCGGTTTGGCGTTGGGCTTGACCAGCCAAAGAATGGGCTCGTCCCAAAGACCGGGCGGAATGGGGTGCTCACCGAAGAAGGCGAATCCGGCAGCCTGAAGCACGGGGCGGTGGTCGCTGAATGGCTGGATGGTGAGGGGCAGGAGGTAAGCGCCGTCGTTGGGGCCGAGGTTGGGGAGGCCGCCGCTGGGCATATCCAGCAGCGCGAGTTGCCAGCGAGTGGCAGCGGCCAGGCGCTGGAGGGAGGCAGCGGGGAGGGGCGTGGCGGTTTGATGGGCGAGCAGGTGGGACCACAGACCGAGTTGGAGGAGCAGGCGCTGGTAGTTGGCGCTGTGTTGCGCGTAGGAACCATCTTCGTGGATCTGGGCGCGCAGGCCGTGATGGAAGCAGCGCCAGCCGAGGCCGGCCCAGGCGGCAGCGCGGGGATGGGCCGGAATGAGGGCGGCGGCGGTGACGAGGCCGAGGGCTTCGCTGAGCAAGTGGTTGTTGTTTTGGGCGCGGGCGTAGGCCAGGGTGGGCGGGATGCGGGCGGCGTGGGCGACGGTGGCAGCGGCGAACCAACGGCGACGCATGGGCGTGGTGGCAGGCGAAGTTGCGAATAGCGTGAATGCGAAGGCCAGGTGGATGAGGCGCAGTGCGACTTCCTGGGCGGACGACCAATGCGGGCCACGGTTGGGCGGGTTGGCACTAAGGAATTCTTCGAGGCGCAGCCAGAAGGCCTCGGCGTAGTCTTCGTTGCCCGTGAGGTGATAGGCGCGGGCGAGGATGACGGCCCAGCCGAAGCGGCCGACTTCCCAAAGGGGCTTAATATCGGCACCACCGGGGAGCTGTGTGGGGGTAGCGCTCCAATGTTTGAGCGGCTGAGGAGATCTGAGCTGAAGTGGAACGGGATCGGCGCCGAAAAGACGGACTTGGCCGCCAAGAATCTCATCGGCTTCGCTGGTCAGGTCGGCGGAGCGGGATTCGAGGACCTCTCCGAGGCGGGCGCGGCTGGGCGGGTCGAAGAGGGGCTGGAGGCCGTGGTCGCGGGTGGCGGGGGAGAGGGATCGGGCGGGGGTGAGCAGGCGCAGGAGGCCGCTGCGCAACTGGAATTGATACCAGGCGTAGAGGAGGGCAGGGCGCAGGCCGAGTTGGCGCAGGGTTTTAAGGGGAGAGCGCATGGGGGCGGCAGAATCCGGCGACATCTTACCATTTTGGCATAGGGGCGTCAAAAGTACCGTTTTCTGGGCGGGCCAGCCATTCAGTTGAGCGTATGCTAGAATTTTCCCGTGAAGCGAATCGTTGGTGCAATCGCCCTGATTCTCGTGCTGCTGGCTATCCCTCAGGGGATCAGGGCCCAGAGTGGGGCGAAACTTACTTTGAGGGCCTTGCAACTCGATAATTTCCCGCTGGTGGGGGGATTTGTTGAGGTGCGGGACGCGGCTGGTAATTCTATTTCCAATCTGGAGTCCGAAAATTTCATCGTGCTGGAAGATGGGGGGCGGCGCGAGGTGCAGCGAGTGCGGTTGGCGGACAGCGCCTGGCGGGTGGCAGTAGCGATCAACCCGGCTGAACCGTTTGCGATTCGGGATAGCCAGGGCTTTACCCGCTATGACTACGCAGCCGAGGCACTGGCAACGTGGGCGGTGGGATTGTCTGCGGATGAGACGGCGCGTCTGGGCTTGAGCACGCCAGATGGTACGGAGGTGGCGTTTTCGTCGCCGGAAAGCTGGGTGGCGGCATTGCAGACGTACGAGCCTGATATGGGCGAGCTATTTCCCAGCTTGAATGCGCTCAGCGCGGCGCTGCAGCAAGTGGCCCAGCCGGGCGAGGAGGCGAACACAGCTTCGGCGATCCTGCTAGTGACCTCGATGCCGAGCCCGACCGCATTGCAGACACTGCCAAGCTTGCAGGACCAGGCCCTGGCCCTGGATGTGCCGGTGTTCGTCTGGCTGCTGGATGCGAATTCGCGCATTGATTCAGAAGGCGGCGCGGCGCTGGCGGCGCTGGCGGAGAGCACGGGCGGGGCGTTTTTTGGCTTCTCTGAGGGCGAGGCGTTCCCGGATCCGGCGGGCTATTTTGGGGCGATGGGCAGCAGTTACTTCTTCCAATATGAATCGGCGATCCGGGATACGCAAGAGCACGGGATCGCGGTGCAGGTGGAGAGCGAAGCATTGACTTTGAGCAGCGCGCCGCTGACGGTGCAACTGGATTTACAGGCCCCGAATCCGATCCTGGTATCGCCGCCTTCGATTATCGAGCGGACGCCCAGCGCGGAGGACATTAAGGTTCTAACGCCGTTCAGTCAGCCGATCGAGGTGATCATTGAATTCCCGGATGACCTGGAGCGCAACTTGGTGCGTACGACGCTGCTGGTGAACGGCGTGCAGGTGGCGGAAAACCGCGCGGCACCCTTCACGCGATTCGTGTGGGACCTCAGCGCGTACGACGAGCCGCAGCAAGTGTTCGTGCGCGTGGAGGTGGAGGACGAACTGGGGCTGGTGGGGCAGAGCGTGGAAATGCCGGTGCAGATCGCGGTGGTGGCTTCAGCCAGCGGCGTGCAAAGTGTGCTGGCGCGCAATATCCCGCTGATTACTTTGGTGGCGGCGCTGGTGGCCGCCGGGGCGCTGTTCGTGCTGTTTGTGCTTTCGGGGCGGAAATCGCCGGAAACCCTGCTGCGGCGGCAGAAAAAGGGTAGCGATGATTCGGCACCGGATCCATTATTCGATTCACCGCTGGGGGCCAAAGCGACGGACCCATCGGCGGGTTCAGGGCATGTGGCGGATATGGCCCGGCCGCGGCGAACTGAACTGGGTATTGAGGAGGAAAAGCCCAAATTGGCGGCGGCCCCGCAACTGCCCCCGATATACCTGGTGGCGGTAGATACTGGGCCGAGCGGCTACAGCCTGCCGAGTGTCACAAAATTTGACGGCTACGAGCTCTTAATCGGCTCGGACAGAGAGGCGTGCCGGCTGGAAGTGCGGGATGACTCGGTGGAGGCACAGCACACGGCGCTGCGGCGGCGCGAGGATGGCAGTTTCGAAGTGGCCGACCTGGGCACCGAGGCCGGTACCTGGCTGAATTACGCCCCGGTGACGAGCGAAGGGGCCACGGTGCACGCCGGGGACCTGATCCATGTGGGGCGGGTGGCGTTCCGTTTCCAGACACAGAAGCCGCCGACGGGCACATTGAGCACAGGCTTCGCATGATACCGGTCGACAAAGCGCACCTCAAGGTTTCGGCATATAGCCATTCGGGGGCCAGCGGCCAGCGCAACGAAGATCGTTACGCGCTGGAGGCTTATCAACTGAACGATGCCGAGAGCACCGGCTCGGTGCTGGCCCTCGTGGCGGACGGCGTGGGGGCCAACCGGGCGGGAGAAGTGGCGGCGCAACTGGCGGTGGAGACGATCGCGCAGGCGCTGGGGCGCAGCGACGCCAGCCAGCCGACAGCGATCCTGCAGGCGGCGATCATCCAGGCCGGCCAGACCACACTGGCACAAGCGGAAACCAAAGAAACCTGGCAGGGGATGGGCAGTACCTGCTTATGCGCGTGGGTTGTGGGGCGCAAACTTTACACTGCCTCGGTGGGGAATTCACGGCTCTATCTACTGCGTGGCCAGCGCCTTCGACAACTGAATATCGCGCATGAATTGAGCGTGGATAAGAAGGAAGACAAGACTGAGGCGAGAGGAGGCGGGCCGGAAGAACGGCGCGGCTTTTTGGGCGGACAAAAGCGTGTGGAAGTGGACCTGGCTTTGGTGCTGCGACCCGGAGGAGAGGCAAAGGCGGCGCGCAACCAGGGGATGCGGTTGGAGGCCAATGATCGCTTGCTCCTTTGCACGGATGGATTAAGCGACGCACTTGACGAGATTGAGATTGCTGACTTGCTGGGGCACAGCCAATTGGAAGAGACGGCGGAGGCGCTGGTAGCGGCGGGGCTTAAAAAGCAGGCGCCGGGCAACCTGACGGCGTTGGTGTTGGGCGTGCCGCCGGCGAGACCGATGATGGGGCGGCGCGGAGTGGCCTGGCGCAAGCTGGCGGTAACGAGCACGGCGGCGGTGATATTGGTGCTGCTCAGCTTGCTGGGCTGGTTTTTCTGGGGGGATGCGCTGAATCCAAACAGCACGCCGCGGGCCACCGGAATCCCAACACTGACGGCGGTACCGACCCTGACGACGGAGTTGATCTCAGTAGAATAAGGTAGTTTTCGGGGGAATGTCAGTCGCCCTTTTGGGCTATGATTCACAATGATGAGCAAAGCAAAAGTAGCGATCGGGCTGGAGGGCGAGGGGCCGCATAATTTGGCCGCGGAGCTGGAAACGCGCCTGCCAGCCGTACAGGTAGCCTTCTTGAAGGCGATGGCTGCCGAGGCGGAGGGGCTGGGGCGAGGGTTTTATTTGGTGGGGGGCGTGGTGCGCGATCTGCTGTTGGGCCGGGCGAGCCATAACTTTGACCTGGTGCTGGAGGGCGACGCCCGCAAGCTGGCGCGGGCGTTGGGCAAACGCTATGGCGGCGAGGTAACGGAACACAAAGCGTTCCGGACGGCGGTGTGGACGATTGATAGCGTGCGGGAGACGCTGGCCGAAGCGCTGGGGGCTGAGTTGGAGACGGCAAGCCTGCCGGCGAGCGTGGATTTGATCTCGGCGCGCAAGGAAAGCTATGCGGAAGCGGGGGCGCTGCCGGATGTGGAATTGGATGGGATCGAAGAAGATACGCGGCGGCGGGATTTCACGGTGAATACGCTGGCGTTGCGGCTGGATGGGGCGCGTTACGGCGAATTGGTGGACCTGCACGGAGGCGTAAAGGATTTGGCAACGGGGAGGTTACGCGTCCTGCATGACAAATCCTTTGAGGATGACGCCACGCGCATCCTGCGGATTTTGCGCTTTGCGGGACGACTTGGCTTTGAAGTGGCTGAGGAGACGAAAGTGCTGCTGGCCGACGGGCCGCCCTATTTGAGGACGATCTCGGGAGAACGCATCCGGCACGAGCTGGAAGCGGCGCTGCGCGAGAAGCAGCGGGTCGGGATATTGGCGGAGATGGAGCGATTGGGCGTGTTGAGGGCAATCCAAGCGGGGCTGGTTTTTGAGGACGCGGCCAAAGCCGCGCTGGCGGCCTGGGATGGGGCCGCGCCGGGCGAATCCTGGGAAGCGCGCGACCAATCCGCGGAGGCCGTGGGGCTGGCGATCTGGTTGACACAATTGGATTCACGGGATGTAGAGGCCGCGGCGAAGCGGCTGCGCTTGGATGGCGACCTGCGGAAGGCGGTGCTGGGTGGGAGTAAAATGCTGGGCAAGATGGATGCTCTCAAAGTGGCCAAAACAAGTGAGGCGGTGATAGCGCTGGATAAGCTGCCGGCGTTGGCGCGCTACGCTCTGTTTGCGGGGAGTGGAGATCAACAGGTGCGGAAACTCCTCAAGCGCTACGAGGCTGAGTGGCGGCAGGTGCAGCCGACCGTGGACGGGCACGAGCTGAAGCGGCTGGGGCTGACGCCCGGGCCGCGCTATTCGGAAATTCTGGGACGGCTGCGGGCGGCCTGGCTGGATGGGGAAGTGGAAAGTGCGGCACAGGAAACCGACTTATTGAGAGAATTACTGGATGGAAGCGCCTAAGCTGCAGACGCGCCCGGCATTGCAAAGCGGGCTACAGGATTGGGTGGGGGAGGTGCCGCTGCGCCAACTCGTGGAAAGCGACTTGCGGGGACTGGAATGGGAGGGCGAATACATTCACTTTCGACGGATCTACGAACTGGCTTACCGGCGCGCGCTAAAAGGGGATGCTGTGTTGTGGGTGGCAGATGGGGCCGAGGGGTTGTTGGGGCAGCTCTTTGTGCTGCTGCGCTCGATGGCCGACCCAGCAGCCGCGGACGGCCGCCGGCGGGCCTTTATCCATTCGTTCCGGGTGCGGCCCGAAGTGCGCGGCCGGGGGCTGGGCAGCCGCATGCTGCGCAAAGCGGAGGGGGATCTGCGCCGCCGGGGCTATCGCTGGGCGTCGTTGAACGTGGCGCGGGACAATGCGGCGGCAGTGCGGCTGTATAAGCGGGCGGGTTACGCGATCGTTTCCGAAGAAGAGGGGCGTTGGATGTATCTGGACCACCGGGGAATTGAGCGCGAGGTGCATGAACCTAGTTGGCGTATGCGTAAAGCCCTGTTCGGGAGACGATAACGGTTTCTCTTGCGTTTGGCTTGACGGCGTGTTAAAATCTTTGGGTAGTTCGCAGCAACGCATAGAAGGTTTCGGAAAGTGGGCAACCCCCACTTTTCTGCTTATATAGGGAGCTTGCGGCTCAGAAGAAAAAAAAGGGAGTATCAAGACATGAAAAAAGAGTTCGCGCTGGCCTTCAACGAACTGCTGGACGACAAGCAATTGCCGAAGGAAGTGATCATCGAGGCGCTGGAAGCCGCGATGGTTTCCGCCTATCGTAAAACGGTGAATGCCTCCACGGCGCAGGAAATTGTCGGAAAGCTGGATAACGAAACCGGCGACATCCTGATCTTCGCAGAGAAGGAAGTGGTCGAAGAGGTGCAGGACGAGAACACTGAAGTGACGCTGGAGACTGCGCGCAAAGAGCACCCCGAAGCGGAACTTGGCGAAGTGCTGATTGTTGAAAGCACGCCAGAGGATTTTGGCCGCGTGGCTGCGCAGACGGCGCGGCAAGTGGTGCAGCAGCGTATTCGGGAAGCCGAGCGGGATGCACAGATGGAATACTTCGGCCACCAGGTGGGCGAGACGGTAAACGGCATTGTGCAGGCCGCCAACCCGCACATGATTACGCTGGGGCTGGATCGCAAAGCGGAGGGCAAGATGCCGCGCAGCCAGCAGATTCCGGGCGAACGTTTCCGGGTGCACGACCGAGTGCGGGCGCTATTGCTTGAAGTGAAGGACAGCCCGCGCGGGCCGGAAATTATTTTGACACGCGCGCACCGCGATTTCCTGCGGCGCTTGCTCGAAGACGAAGTGCCTGAGATTTATCAGGGACTGGTTGAAATCCGCTCGATTGCGCGCGAACCAGGCTACCGCTCGAAGGTGGCGGTTTCCGCGCTGCAAGCCGGGATTGATCCGGTGGGCGCCTGCGTGGGCATCCGCGGGGTGCGCATCCAGGCCATCGTGCGTGAATTGCACGACGAGAAAATTGATGTGATTGAATGGAACTCCGACCCGGCGCAGTTCATTGCGAAGTCTCTGAGCCCGGCGCGGGTAACTGGCGTGTATTTGGATGACCGCTTGACTGGCAACCGCACGGCGACCGTGGTGGTGCCGGAGGACCAGTTGAGCCTGGCGATTGGCCGGGACGGGCAGAACGCGCGCCTAGCGGCCAAACTGACCGGCTGGCGGATTGATATCAAGAGCTTGCCCGAAGCGACCGGCGATGCGGTCAACAAACTGCAGACTCACGATGCATTTGCTCCGCTGCGCCCCGAGATGGATGAACTGGTTCCGCAGATTGAGGGCGTACTGGCCAAGAAGGCCGAAGGCCGCCCGATTACGCCTGAGGAATACAAGCTACTCGGCGATTTCGTGAACAAGATCGAATTCAACGCTCAGGAGCGCCGCGAGGAAATCCTGGAGCAGAAACGGGAAGAGCGCGAGAAGGTGGCGGAGAAGATCCCGAGCACGGCCTTCGATTTGCCAGTGGAAGAGCTGGGCCTGACACCGAGCCTTACCTTAATGGTGGCCGGCGAGGGATATACGACGATCGGCGAGCTGATGATGCAGCTCGAGCTGGATGCGGACAAGATCCTAGAAATCAGCGGGGTTGGCCCCAAAGCGATTGAAAGCATTCAAGAGACCATCGCGGGCTTTGAATTCCCTGAGCCTGAGCCCGAGCCCGAGGTGGAGGCTGAAGCCGACGCTGAGGAAGCCGCCGAGATGTTGGATGAGGCGAGCGCGGATGCTGCCATAGAAGCGGTGGAAGAAGCCGAAGTGGTCGACACCGAACTGAAAGCGGCGACCGACGACGTGGTTGTGCTACCCAAGATGAAGAAAGAAAAGGCAGAGGCGACCGCGGAGACCAGCGCGGATGGCGACGAAGAGCCGCAATCCGTAGAAGAGATTTTTGCCAAGACGGCCGAACAATTGCTGGGCAAGCAGCGGCGGGCCAAGCCGAAAGCTGCGCCAAAGGCGGCTGAACCAGCGGTTGAAGAAGCCGATAAGAAGAAAAAGCGCAAGAAGGGTCGCGAGATCGAATACGATCCCGATCACGATGTGACCATTGTTCGCCGGCGACGCGAGGATGAGTGGGAGGAGGGCGGCGAGTGGTAGGCCGCTGGCCAGCCGCTCGTCACGCGCGTGATGGCGAAAAAAGGACGGCGCAAGGGTAGGCATATTCCGCAGCGCACCTGTGTGGGCTGCCGTGAAGTGAACGCAAAGGGGGACTTGTTGCGGCTGGTGCGCACTCCAAAGGGAGTGCAGCCAGATGCAAGCGGCAAACTGGACGGGCGCGGGGCCTACGTGCATGCCAACCAGGACTGTTTGGGCCGGGCGATGAAAGGCCCCTTGAACGGCGCGTTGCAAATGGTTTTGAGCGCGGCGGACCGCGAAGGGCTAGAGGCCTATATGCGTGATCTGCCTGCCGAGAAGGCCCGGGCGTCAAATTCAGAGGGGGCGGGCTAAGCGATTTAGCCAGCAGGGGAATCTATTTCGGGTGAAGGAGTTTTTCCGATGAGTGAAGAGACCAAAGATATTAAAACTGAGGAAGTCATAGAAGAAGAGGCAGTCATTAAGGACATAAAGCTGCCCGGCTCGTTGAGCGTGCGGGACCTGGCAACCCTGATGGAGGCCAGCCCGATTGAGGTGATCAAAGTGCTGATGGCCAACGGGGTGATGGCCAATATTAACCAAACGATTGATTTCGATGCGGCGGCCGTGGTGGCCTCCGAGATGGGCTACGAAGCTTCCCTGGACACCGTGGACCAATTGGAAGCCGAGGACGTCGGTGAAATTCCGCTGTGGAAGCGAATGATTGCCAATGAGGACGAAAAAGACCTCAAGCCACGCGCACCGGTGGTGACAATTCTCGGGCACGTGGACCACGGCAAGACGACGCTGCTGGACGCGATCCGGCAGGCGAGCGTGGTGAGCGAAGAGGCGGGCGGCATTACGCAGCACATCGGCGCATACCAGGCCAAGCACAATGATCGCCTGATTACCTTCCTGGATACGCCGGGCCACGCGGCCTTCACGGCGATGCGCTCACGCGGCGCACAGGGCGCAGACGTAGTGATTTTGGTGGTGGCAGCGGATGACGGGGTGATGCCGCAGACCAAGGAAGCGCTGGCACATGCCAAAGCGGCGCAGGTGCCGATCGTGGTGGCGCTGAACAAGATTGACAAAGAAAACGCCAACCCGGAGCTGGTAAAGAAGCAGTTGGCCGACAATGGATTGGTGCCCGATGATTGGGACGGCGACACCATCGTAGTGCCAGTTTCGGCCAAGCAAAAAACCGGACTGGAGGACTTACTGGAAGCGATCCTGCTGGTGGCCGACAATGTTGAGATTATGGCCAACCCGGATGGCATTGTGATTGGCACGGTGATTGAAGCCGAACGCGACCCCTCGAGGGGCGTGGTAGCTACGCTGCTGGTGCAGAACGGCACGCTGAATGTTGGGGATGTGCTGGTGCTGGGGACTTCGCACGGCAAGCTGAGAGCGATGTTCGATTTTTACGGGAATGCAATTGAATCAGCAGGCCCTTCGACGCCAATCTCCGTGTTGGGTTTGAAAGAAGTGCCAGCGGCGGGCGACCCCTTCCGGGTTGTGGATTCGGAGAAAGACGCGCGCTCCATCGTAGCGGAGCGCAAGGACAAGCAAAAAGCCGAGAAATCCAAGAGCATTAAGCCCCTTACGCTGGAAAGCATGTTTGACGCCTTCCAGGCGGGCGAAGTGCGCGAGCTACGGCTGATCGTTAAGGCGGACGTGCAAGGTTCGTTGGAGCCGATCGTGTCTTCGCTGGAGGAAATGAGCGCCACTGATAAAGAAGGCCAAATTGGGGTGCACATCCTGCAAGCGGGCACGGGCAACATCTCGGAGAACGATATTGCGCTGGCGGCGGCTTCCAAAGCCGTGGTGATGGGTTTTAATGTGGAGGCGGACGGTTCGGCGCAGAAAGCCGCCGAGCGCGAAGGCATCGCCATCCGGCTTTACAACATTATCTACCGGCTAACCGAAGACGTAGAAAAGGCATTGAAGGGCATGCTGCAGCCGGAGGAGCGGGAGACGATAATCGGCAAAGCCGAGGTGCGGGCGATCTTCAAATCCACCCGGCTGGGCAAGATTGCAGGCTGCAAAGTTGTGGAGGGCGAAGTGCGGCGCAACGCGTTCGTGCGGGTGCTGCGCAACGGCAAGGAAATTTACAGCGGCGCGATCTCCTCGCTGAAGCACGATAAGGACGACGTGAAGGACGTGCGCGAAGGATTTGAATGCGGGATTAACCTCAAGGATTACGATGACATTCAAGAGGGCGATATCCTTGAGGCCTTCATTGTCGAACTGGTGGCCGCCGCGTAGGTTCACGGAAAAACAAGCGGGAAAGCAATGGTTCCTCCATCACGAGCGGCACGGATTGGCCGACAAATGCAAGAAGCGCTCTCTGAGTTGCTGCTTTTCGAAGTGACCGATCCGCGATTGGAAGGGGTTTATGTCACGGATGTGACTGTGGATCGCGAACTGGCCTATGCCAGCATCTACGTTTCGGCGCTGGAGGGCGTGGTGCGGGAGGCGGAAATCCTGGATGGCTTTAAGAGCGCCAGCGGCTTTTTGCGCAGCCAACTGGCGAAGCGCGTTCAGTTGCGCAGCTTCCCACAATTGCGCTTCCATTGGGACCCAACCCCGGAGCACGCCGACAAGATTGATCGTTTGCTGGCTTCGCTGCACGACGACGATTCTTCAGATAGCCCCGAGACTCAAGAAGATAGCGAATAAATTGGCACTTAACAAAGCATTAGTCGACGCGGCGCGCCAAAAAATCGCAGATGCGAAAACGATCCTGGTGGCTTCGCACGTGGGGCCAGACGGCGACGCGATCTGCAGCACGCTGGGATTGGGGCTGGCGCTGAAGGCAGCGGGTAAAGACGTGCAGATGGTGTTGAGCGATGGTCCCGGCTCCGGTTTTGAGCATCTAGCAGGGGTGGAGACGATCCAGCGCAAGGCGCAAGGCGCCTTTGACCTGGTGATCTCGGTGGACTGCGCCGATCAGGAGCGATTGGGGACCTCCATTAAGACCCAGCCGCAGGTGGATGTTAATATTGATCACCACGTGACAAACACGATGTTTGGTGCGTTAAATCTGGTGGACATCGAAGCGGTGGCGGCTTGCGCGATAGTTGCAGAGCAGCTGGAAGGGCTGGGACTGGCGTTTTCGCCCGAGGTGGTTGACGCGTTGCTAACCGGGATGCTGACCGACACACTGGGCTTCCGCACCTCGAACATGACGGCGCACGCGCTGCGGATCGCGGCGGATTTGCTGGAGCGAGGGGCCCACATCCAGCCGCTGTATGAGCGGGCGCTGCTGAGGCGATCGTATGCGGCGATGCGTTTCTGGGGCGCGGGGCTTTCCAAAATTACGATGGAGCCGGATGGCCTGCTCTGGACAACGCTGACCGTGGAAGATCGCAAGCAGGCAGGCTATACCTCCAGCGACGATGCCGAATTAATCAACACATTGGCAGCGACGGAAGGCGCCAAGATCACGATGCTATTTATTGAGCACCAGGATAAGCAAACCAAGGTGAGCTGGCGCAGCCGGGGTGATTACGATGTGGCGGCGATTGCCAGCAGCTTTGGCGGCGGCGGGCACAGGGCGGCTTCAGGCGCTAGCGTGGCGGGCAGCCTGGATGAGGTGCGCGCGAAAGTGTTAGCAGCAACGCATGCCGTGCTGGCGGAGGACGGCAGTTGAACGAAGCATTATTTGGGCATGTATAATTGGGGTTGATTTTCTTAACAGGAACTTATCGAATAAACCCAACGTAAAAAGGAGAAACATAGCAGGGGGGCGTTTTAAAGGTATGAACCAAGACACCGTGATGAACAATGTATCGGGGGTGTTGGTCGTGGATAAGCCCGTGGGGCTTAGTTCGCACGACGTAGTCCAAATCGTTCGCCGCGGCACGGGTATTCGCCGCGCAGGCCATACGGGCACACTGGATCCGCGCGCTTCGGGCGTGCTGGTGGTGCTCATTGGACCGGCTGTGCGGTTGAGCGAGTTTGTATCTGCCGAGGATAAGCGCTACCAGGCGACGATCCGGATGGGCAGTTCAACGGACACTTATGATTCCGAAGGGGTGCCCAGCGGCCCGGAAGTTGAGGTGGATGTGAGCCGCGAGAAATTCGATGAAATCCTGCAAAGCTATGTGGGCGAAATCGAACAAGTGCCGCCGGCCTATTCGGCGGTCAAGGTGCAAGGCAAGAAAGCCTACGAAATGGCCCGCAGGGGCGAAGAGGTTGAGCTTGCGCCGCGCATTATTCAGGTGCACAGCCTGGAGCTGTTGGAGTGGGAGCCGCCCGAAGTGGTGGTGGATGTGCACTGCTCGTCGGGCACTTACGTGCGCTCGCTGGCCAACGATATCGGCGAGGACCTGGGGGTGGGCGCGCACCTGGTGGGATTGCGGCGCACCAAGAGCGGGCACTTCACGCTGCGTGATGCAGTCTCCATGCGGCAATTGCGTGATGATTTCGAAACCGGGGCCTGGGCCAAGAGCCTGATCCCGGCGGCGGAAGCGCTGGGCGATTGGAAGACCGTTGAAGTGAGTGAAGATGAACTTAAGACACTGGCGAACGGCAACCGCATTCCGATCCAAAAAGGGGATACTGGGTTGGCGCGCGCCATTAGCCTAGAGGGCGAACTGGTTGCGATCATTGAAGTTGATGGCGACGAGTGGCAGCCGCGAAAAGTTTTCTTCCAGAGCTGAGGGGGCATGCAGCTCTTCGATTCGCTGCACGCAGCAAACTTTAACAATGCCTGGTTGACGATCGGCGCCTTTGATGGCGTGCATATTGGTCACCAGGCTATTCTCAAGACTCTCACTGCCGGGGCGCATGCAGAAGGCGCTCCGGCAGTTGTTTTAAGTTTCTGGCCGCATCCGGTTGAGGTGCTGCAGGGACCGCGGGGCGGTTTTTATCTCAATAGCCCCGGTGATAAGGCGGCGATGCTCGAAGCGCTGGGGGTGGACGCGATGATTACTCAGCCCTTCGATCTGGAGCTTTCGCAGACCACGTCAAAGGAATTTGTGGAGCGATTGAAGGCGCGGCTGGGCTTGCGCATGCTCTGGGTGGGGGAGGATTTTGCGCTGGGGCACAATCGCGAGGGCGACGTGCCGCGGTTGAAGGAGCTGGGGGCGACGATGGATTTCGATGTGCGAGTTGTGCCGCCGGTGAATGTAGAGGGTGAAGCGGTTTCCTCGTCGCGCATCCGCAAACTGCTGGCGGATGGTGAAGTAAAGGTGGCGGCGCGGCTATTGGGGCGGAACTATGCCTTGAGTGGCAAGGTGGTGCGTGGGGCCGGGCGAGGGGCAAAGATGGGGATCCCAACGGCGAATTTAGAGGTGTGGCCCAAGCGGACGGCGCCGGCATCGGGCGTGTATGCCTGCATGGCGCAACTGGGCGAGCAGCGCTGGAAGGCAGTGACCAACATCGGAGTGCGGCCAACCTTTGAGGACAAGCTGGAAGCGCCGGTGGTGGAAGCGCTGCTGCTGGATTACGAGGGCGAGGATTTCTATGGGGAAGAAATCAAACTGGAATTCGCTGCGCGGCTGCGGAGCGAGCAGAAATTTGAAAGCGTGGAAGCACTGCTGACGCAGATTGAGCGGGATAAGGGGCGGGCGCGCGATATTTTGGTGGGGAAATAATTGTTGTATAGTTAAGGGGATGAGAGCGTATTTGGATTTGATGCAGACAGTGCTGGATGAGGGGGTGGAGAAAGGCGATCGCACGGGCACGGGGACAAGGTCCATCTTCGGGCACCAGATGTGCTTCGATTTATCGGCAGGCTTCCCTCTGCTGACCACCAAGAAATTACATCTCAAATCGATTGTTTACGAATTGCTGTGGTTCCTGCGCGGCGAGACGAATGTGGCCTGGCTGCAGAAGAACGGCGTGCGTATTTGGAACGAGTGGGCGGATGAGGCCGGGGAACTGGGGCCAGTCTATGGGGCCCAATGGCGCAGCTGGCCGACGGCGGATGGGGCGGCGATTGACCAGATGAGCTGGGTGGTGGATGAAATTCAGCGCAATCCCGATTCGAGGCGCTTGATGGTGAGCGCCTGGAACGCGGCGGAGATCGAGAAGATGGCTCTACCGCCCTGCCACGTGCTCTTTCAATTTTATGTGGCGGGTGGGAAGCTCTCCTGCCAGCTTTACCAACGGTCGGCGGATGTGTTTTTGGGGCTGCCTTTCAATATTGCTTCGTATGCGCTGCTGACCATGATGATGGCGCAGGCAACGGGGCTGAAGGCGGGCGATTTTGTGATTTCACTGGGCGATGTTCATCTGTACAGCAACCATTTTGCGCAGGCGCGCGAGCAACTGACCCGTGAGCCGCTGGCGCTGCCGAGGATGCGGTTGAATCCCGAAGTGCGATCACTGTTTGATTTTGCGTACTCGGATTTTGAATTGCTGAATTACGAGGCCCACCCGCACATCAAAGCCCCGGTTGCCGTGTGATTGTTTCACTGATCGCAGCGATTGACCGGCGCGGCGGGATGGGCTGGGACGGGGGCTTGCCCTGGCACCTGACCGACGACTTGAAGCACTTCAAGCGGCGCACGATGGGGCATCATTTGATTCTGGGGCGCAAGACCTTTGATGGCTTAGACGTGACACTGAGCGGACGGAGCTTGATCGTGCTTTCCAGAGACGCAAGTTATAAGGCGGAAGGGGCGCAGGTAGCGGGTTCGCTGGCGGAGGCGCTGGCGCTGGCCGAAGCGGCGGGAGAGGATGAGGCTTTCGTGGGGGGCGGGGCCGAGGTGTTTGCCGAGGCGCTGGCGGGGGCGGACCGGTTGTATTTAACGCGGGTGGAGGCTGAGGTGGAAGCGGATGTGTTTTTCCCGGAGCTGGATGAAAACAAGTGGGAATTGCTCGGGGAAGAGGCTTTTGTACAGGGGAGGAAGAATGATTTTGGCTTCGCAATCCAGGTGTTGGGGCGGGCCAAATAGTGTTTTCTGGGGGGCTTTGGGTGTGGTATCCTAGCGCCTGTTGTCTTGTCCCAGTGGACCCAACAGACCGAGAAAATTCATGACGACCACAATGATGCCTGCTGAGCGGGCGGCAGAGTTTAGCCTCCCTGAGCGCTATGCAACCGACCGGCGCAGCGCCGGACGCTGGGTGCTTTCGCATCTACGGCGCTATTGGGCGCTGGTGTTGATGCTGTTAATCGGGGCGGCGAGTAATGGGGGTCTGGCCGCGGTCGTGCCTGTGATAATAGGGAAGGCGTTTGACGCCATCGTGCAGGAGACGCCGCAGGTGCAGCTGCTGGTTGGCTTTGTGTGGATAGTGATCATCAGCCAGACCGTGCGCTCCGTGCTGCAATTTGGGCGCAATTTTTCGGCTGAGGCGCTGGGGCAGATCGTGGAACGCAACGTGCGCGAAGAGCTTTACATCAGTTTGCTGGGCAAGAGCATGACCTTTCACAGCCTGCAATCCGTGGGGGACACAATGGCGCGGGCGACCAACGACGTACGCGAAATGAACATGATGTTCAATCCGGGGCTGAACCTGGTGATCGGGGCGGGGATGTTCCTGCTCTCGCCAGTGGTGGCGGCCTACGGAATCTATCCGGCGCTCATTCTGACGCCGGGATTATTTACGATCATTTATTTCCTGATGATCTGGCAATATTTGCGCGAACTGCAGCCGATCACCACGGAGGTACGCGCTTCGTTTGGCGACCTGAACTCGCGGCTTTCGGAGGCGATTGACGGGATCGAGACGGTGAAGGGGATGGCGCGCGAAGAAGAGGAAGTGGATCGTTTCGAGCACAACGCCCATCGTTTTCGGGATGCGTTCGTGCATCAGGGGGCGGTGGAAGCCCGCTTCCTGCCACTGCTCTTACTAGCGATTGCCAATGGAACCGGGCTGTGGCATGCACTGGTGCTGATGCAGCGGGGCATCCTGGGGCTGGGCGACGTGGTGGCCTATTTTGGGCTGATCCAGCTTTTCGGCTTTCCTGTGTTTACTTCCTTGTTTGCTTATTCACAGGTGTCGCTGGGGATGGCGAGCGCGGCGCGCATTCTGGAGCTGATCAATCGCGAAACGGATTTGGACCAGAACTCATCCGGATACAGCGGCGAGATCAAGGGCGGGATTGAATTCAAGGATGTGACCTTCCGCTATGAGGAAGGCGACCCGGCACTGAGCGATGTGAGTTTCAAGATCAAGCCGGGCCAGACCTTGGCGATCGTGGGGCAAACAGGCGTGGGGAAAACCTCGCTGGCCAAGCTGGTGAACCGGACCTACGATGTGAACGAGGGGTCGGTGTTGGTGGATGGACGAGATGTGCGCGAGTGGAATCTGGAGACGCTGCGGCGGGGCATTTCGATTATAGAGCAGGATGTGTTCCTGTTCTCGCGCAGCATCCGGGACAACATCGCGTTTGGGGCGCAGGATGCCTCGCAGGCGGATATTGAGGAAGCGGCGCGGCAGGCGCAGGCGCATGACTTCATTATGGAATTCAAGGATGGCTACGACGCGATTGTGGGCGAACGCGGGGTGACGCTCTCGGGCGGGCAGCGCCAACGGTTGGCACTGGCGCGCGCCTTTTTGACGGATCCGCGCATCCTGGTGCTGGACGATTCGACCAGCGCGATTGACAGCGACACCGAGGACAAGATCCAGCAAGCAATCTACGCTGCTGCAAAAGGGCGTACGACGTTAATCATTACGCACCGACTTTCCCAAATCCGGTGGGCGGACCAAATCCTGGTGCTGCGCAAGGGCAAAGTGGCGGCGATTGGCAAGCACGAGGAATTGCTCAAAACATCGGAAGCATACCGGCGGATATTCAGCGAGTAGGCAATGGGATTCTTTTCGAACTTAGACGTTGAGGCGTATGACCGCCAATACAGCGACCGGGAGTTGCTGAAACGAATCATCGGCTATTTCCGGCCACACGGGCGGAGAATGGTGCAGATCGGTTTCTTCCTGTTCCTGATCTCGCTGCTGGGGGCTGCGATCCCGCTGTTTCTGAGCCGCAGCCTGGATTTAATTGGGCAACAGATCAGCCCGGAGGTGATGCTGGCTTTTGCGGGGGGCGTGTTCCTGCTGGGCTTCCTGATATGGGTGGCGAACTGGGTGAGCCGGCGGCTGATGGCGATGGCCATTGGGGATGTGGTGCTGGCGATCCGGTTAGACGGTTTCCGGGCGGCATCGGCGCACGACCTGTCGTTTTACGACGAATTCTCATCGGGCAAGGTGGTTTCGCGAATCACCTCGGATACGCGCGAATTCGGCAACGTGGTGCAGCTGGTGGCGGATTTGATGTCGCAACTGCTGCTGGCGGTGATCCTGGGGATTGGCATCGTGGCGGTGAACGTGCGGCTTTCTCTCTATTTGTTTGCCTTCATGCCACTGGTGTTCTTTGTGGCGCTAGGCTTTCGACGGATTGCGCGGCGGGTGACGCGGCGCGGCATGCGGGCGATGGGCAATGTGAACGCGGCGATTAAGGAAACGGTGAGTGGCATCTCTGTTGCGAAGAATTTCCGGCAGGAAGAGAGCATCTTTGATGAATTCGACGAAGCGAATCAAAGCTCCTTCCAGGTGAACCTGCGGCGGGGTTTGGTGCTCTCGATGGTGTTCCCGACGTTGAATGCGCTAGCGGCCTTTGGCACGGGAATGCTGCTCTATGTGGGCGGGCTGGCGGCGGCGGATGCGCTGATCACGGCGGGAGCCTGGTATCTGTTCTTTGAGAGCTTGAACCGCTTCTGGTTCCCGATGCTCAATCTCTCTGCCTTCTGGACGCAATTGCAATCGGGGCTTTCGGCGGCTGAACGCGCTTTTGCGCTGGTGGATGCCGAATCGAAGGTGAACCAGGTGGGCGCATACCAGGTGGAGCAGCTCAAAGGCGAGATCGTTTTCAAAGATGTGGACTTCCGCTACACGGACCAGGAAACTGTATTACGGGATTTTAATTTGCAGGTGCGAGCTGGCGAAAACGTGGCGCTGGTGGGGCACACGGGGGCGGGCAAATCCTCAATTGCTAAACTGGTGGCGCGCTTCTACGAATTCCAGGATGGGCTGATCACGGTGGATGGGCGGGATATCCGCGAGCTGGACCTGACGGATTACCGCAGGCAATTGGGCATCGTATCGCAGACCCCATTCCTTTTCTCGGCGAGCATCGCTGAAAACATCCGGTATGCCAGGCCGGAAGCCACGGACGAGGAAATTGAAACGCTGGCGCGGCGGATCGGGGACGGAAGCTGGCTAGAAACGCTGCCGCAGGGGCTGGCAACCGAGGTGGGGGAGCGCGGCGGACGGCTTTCAATGGGGCAACGCCAATTGGTCTCGTTGTTACGCGTGCTGGTGCAGCGGCCGGCGATCTTTGTGCTGGACGAGGCGACGGCCAGCATTGACCCGTTCACCGAGTGGCAGATTCAGCAGGCGCTGGGGCTGATTTTGAAGGAAGCGACCAGCATTTTGATCGCCCACCGGCTCTCGACGATCAAGGCCTCGGACCGGATTATCGTATTGGAGAATGGGCAGATAATCGAAGAGGGCGACCACGACGGACTGCTGGCCAAAGAGGGGAATTACGCCAATTTGTACAACACGTATTTCCGGCACCAGAGCCTGGCTTACGTGGAGCAGGCGCGCGAACTGGCGGGCAAGGCGGGGGGATGAGGGGGATGGAGATTAGAGATAGGGACTAGACACTAGAGGCTGGAGATAGGGGCTGGAGACCAGAGACTTGGGATTAGAGACTAGAGATTCGAAACGAGAGATTTGGGCATTGGTAGATGAGGCTCGGTAAATGGGATCAGGCCATGAAGATACGGTGGGCGCTGGCCGGCTTGCTGTTCGTGCTGCTCGCCGGTTGCGGAGGCGGGGCCGCTTTGACGACGAGCACGCTAGGCCCATCCGCGACGACAGCCACGCCTGGACCTTCGCCAACACCCAGCGCGACGCCCGTGACCGTGGATGAGGATCGCAGCGGCTGTGTGATCACTGCACCTCCGGCTGAACTGGGGCTAGATGCCTTCTATGAAAAATATTGCGATGCGAACGGCATCGCGGTGATCGCTTCCGGCGAGGTGGGCGATGAGGCGGTGCGGCAGGCTTACTATCTCACGCTGAATTTCTTTGCCTCGATCCCGGAGATACGCGCCACGATGAGCGAGCGGGGGGCAATGCTCTCCATTTATGGGCGCAACCAAACGGTGCGGGATGTGCCGGAGACGTACACGTTTTCGTTGAGGAACAATCCGAATGTTGCTGGGTTGGGCGGCTCGCTGAGCCAGCCGGTGACCGTGACGAAGGAACTGGACTTAAACGGCGCATGGCGACCCTGCAACAGTGTGACGATCCATGAACTGGGGCACGCCATCCGGGATATCGCGCTGCTGACCACGGTGCGCGGTTTTCTTTCGGAGAGCAACACCATCTTCGGGCAGGCGGTGCAGGAAGACTTGTGGGCGGGGGCTTATGCGCGAACCAACGCGGATGAATATTGGGCGGAGGGTGTTTCGGCCTACTTTGGGGCGTATGTGGACCCTTATGGGACGCGCTATGTGCGCGACCGGGAGAGCCTGGCGGAATACGATCCGCGGCTCTTTGAATTTATTGAGACAATCTGGAAGGGGTTTGCCTGGACAGCGACGTGTGGGTGACCAGGTGTCTGATTGATTAGTAGAAGATGCACAAGAGTTTGACTCGCAAATCGGATTGATCTTCCGGCCGAGCTAACAGGGGACTATTTGCGAGTTAGCCTCCGAAAAAACCCGGACAGTTTGATATGTAGTATTCTGTTGCTTCGTCTGAAACGATAGGGTTCAACGCTATGGAGATCAATTGGAATGAATAGGCTTTGGTTGTCGACGAAGAAGGTGGGCCGCAATCGTATTCGCCCCGCATTGAGCACCTTCCAGTATTTCCTACGCGAGGAAGGCTACAGTGGCATTCTGCTACTCCTGGCCACCGGCTTAGCATTGGTTTGGTCCAATTCGGCGCTTAGCCCCTATTACCATGACCTTTGGCAGATCCCGTTAAGCCTTGGCGTTGAAAAGTTTTTGCTGTCCAAGCCTCTCATTTTGTGGATCAACGACGGTTTGATGGCCATATTCTTCTTCGTGGTTGGCATGGAAATCAAGCGTGAGATTCAGGTAGGGGAACTTTCAAGCCCACGCCAAGCGCTGTTTCCAATTGTAGCTGCTTTGGGTGGCATGCTGATACCTGCCTTGATTTATCTAGCGCTAAACTTTGGCGGCAAAGCGGCCCAAGGTTGGGGCATCCCGATGGCCACAGATATTGCTTTCGCCATCGGGATTCTTTCATTAATGGGAAAACGCGCCCCGCTCAAACTCAAAATCTTTCTGACTGCCGTGGCTATCGTCGATGACATTGGCGCCGTTTTGGTAATCGCCATTTTTTACAGCGGCAGGCTGGAACCCAGTGCTTTGTTGATGGCGGGCCTAGTATTTTTATTGCTGTTGTTGCTTAACCGCATGAAAGTGCGCAGCCCGCTGCCCTATGCTTTTCTGGGCGTATTTCTATGGTTGTCAATACTGCAATCCGGTGTGCACGCCACAGTGGCGGGCGTGCTGCTGGCGGCCACGATCCCCTCTAAGCAACGCATTAATAGCAAGAGGTTTTTAGATAGCAGCCGAGCTTTTCTGGCGAGCTTTGAAAAAGCTGAAGAAGAAGATATTGAGATTCTTCCAAATAAAGAACAACGAGCAGCCTTGCATGCCCTTGAAGTGGCCGCTGAATCGGTCAGTTCGCCCCTGCAACGGCTGGAGCATGCCCTACATCCTTGGGTGGCGCTGGCGATCATGCCAATCTTTGCGCTGGCCAATGCAGGGGTTGCGCTTTCAGGAGGTGGTGCCGGTAATCTCCTGGAGCCCGAAGCGCTGGGCATCATTTTGGGTCTGGTGCTGGGGAAGCAGATCGGAATCACTGGATTCACCTGGCTGGGCGCCCGACTGGGCTGGATCAGCAAACCGCGGGGCCTATCCTGGCGGCAAATCTACGGCGCTTCCTGGCTTGCCGGTATAGGATTCACTATGTCTTTGTTCATTGCCAGCCTGGCCTATAGCGACGCAGGTTTGATTGCCACGGCCAAGATTGCTATTTTGGCGGCCTCGCTTATCTCAGCCATCGGCGGTTGGCTTGTGCTCTCGCAAAAGCCAGCACGGATACGCTGAATGCAGGCAAGCTTGCTTCTGCTATCCTCATCATAGACGCTCTCCATTGGAGGGCGTCTTTTTGTTAAGGAGCGCGTTCGGGAACCGGAGAAACGCAGAAAGGCTCAGGCGGGTTTGGACGCCTGAGGCAGATCGGCCGAAGCAGCATCAACTGATTGCCTGGCCAGTGGGAGCTGACCGCTAAGCAGGATTGACGGCGCGGGCGATCAATTTATCTTTGAACACGTTGATCTGGGCGCCGTGCTCGCGCTTGTGGGCAAGCCCGACATAGGCAACGTAATCCTCTAAATCGTATTCTTCTCCATACCAGGGCAGGGAACCGGTGCGGCGTTGCTCCTCCAGCGGGAGGCGCTGAATGCGTTCCATTGTTTTGGCGTGGTGAGCACTGTACTCGTCGAGGAGCTGCTGGGGGGAGTGATCGGCGCGAGCGGCGACTTGCTGATCCACAAATTCCTGATGGGACTGGCTGCGACGCGCGTCCAGCGTGGGGGTGGGTGTGTCGTCGAGGAGGCTGCCGATCACGTCGAAGATGAGGGCTTCGTAGGAGGTGAGGTGGGCGACGATCTCTTTGACGGACCACCAACCGCAGACGCCTGCCTCGGCCCAATCGGCGTGGTTGATGCCTTCAAGGCTTTGAAGAAAGCGGCGGCTGCCACTTGAAAGGCTATCTGCTGCGTGCATGTCGGCTCCTTAGGTGAAAGGCTAGTTTAACTGAAGACGCCCTCCAGCGGAGGGCGTCTTCTTGTAAAGGAGAGAGTCCGGCGAACCGGAATGCAGAAAACCTCAGGCCGGTATGGAGACCTGGGGCAGTTCAGCCAAAGCAGCATCAACCTCTTGTTTGGGTAGTTTGTAGTCTTTGAGTTGGCCGGCCAGGTAGCCTTCATAGGCGGACAAATCAAAATGGCCGTGGCCGGAGAGGTTGAAGAGGATCACGCGCTTATCGCCTTTTTGCTTGGCATCGAGAGCTTCGTCGATGGCGGCGCGGATGGCGTGGGCCGATTCGGGGGCGGGCACGATGCCCTCATTGCGGGCAAAGAGCACGGCGGCCTCGAAGGTGGCCAACTGGGAAACGGCGACGGCCTCGATATAGCCGGCATCGTAGAGTGCGCAAAGACTGGGGGCCATACCGTGGTAGCGGAGGCCGCCAGCGTGGATGGGGGCGGGCACAAAACTATGGCCGAGGGTGTGCATCTTGACCACCGGGGCCATTTTGGCCGTGTCGCCGTAATCGAAGGCGAAGCTACCCTGGGTGAGGCTGGGGGCAGCATCGGGCTCCACGGCGAGGAGGCGGGTTTGCTTGCCGTCCTTGAGATTGTGGCGCAAGAAGGGGTAGGCGATGCCGGCGAAATTAGAGCCGCCGCCGACGCAGCCGATGACTACGTCCGGGTATTCACCAGCCAGATCCATCTGCATCAGGGATTCCTCACCGATGACTGATTGGTGGGTGAGCACGTGGCCGAGCACCGAACCGAGGCTATATTTCTTCTTGCCCTCAGAGGTGGCGGCGACTTCAACCGCCTCGGAAATGGCGATACCCAGCGAGCCGGGATGCTCTGGATTTTCCTGAAGCAGCGACTGACCGTATTGCGTGCGATCCGTGGGGCTGGCGTATACATCCGCACCGTAGGTTTCCATCAGTATGCGGCGATAAGGTTTCTGCTGGTAGGAGACTTTGACCATATAGACTTCGACGGCAATATCGAAGAGCGAGCCGGCGAAGGCCAGGGCCGAGCCCCATTGGCCGGCGCCGGTTTCGGTGGTGAGGGCTTTGGTGCCGGCGGCTTTGTTGTAGAATGCCTGGGGGATGGCGGTGTTGGGTTTGTGGCTGCCGACCGGGGATACACCCTCGTATTTGTAATAGATGTGGGCGGGGGTGCCGAGGGCCTTTTCGAGGCGCACGGCGCGCAGCAGCGGGGTGGGGCGATAGAGCTTATAGACGTCGCGGACTTCATCGGGGATATCAATATATTGATCGGTGCTGATCTCCTGCATGATGATTTCCATCGGGAAAAGGACGGAGAGGAAATCGGGCGTGACCGGTTCGAGGGTGGCGGGGTGCAGCACCGGGTTGGGCGGCACGGGCATATCGGCGTTGATGTTGTACCAACGCTTGGGAATATTGTTCTCGGATAGGACGAACTTGCTTTGCTCACTCATGATGAATTACCTCTGGTGTTTTGATTGCGGATCGACGGAGGCGCAGGCTCATGAGCGATAAAAGAAATTGCTAGGGCGAGCGCCTCAGGGCAATGAGGGACCTTCAAGGCGGGCGATCGGATTTCAGGGGGAAGAGGGCGACCAAATGCATTAGAGCAGCCCCATCTTGCGTTGCACTTCAGTGAGAGTGGCCTGCACGACGGGGCGGGCGGCCTCCGTGCCATCGTCTAAGACCTTAAGGACCTTCTTGGGATCTTGGGCGTATTCGGCGCGGCGTTCACGTTGAGGTGCGAGATATTGGTTGAGTGCTTCGGCGAGGCGGCGTTTCACTTCGACATCGCCGATTTTGCCGGCGCGGTAGCGGGTTTTGAAATCCTCGACTTCGTCCTTGTTGGGATTGAAGACATCGTGGTATTCGAAGACGGGATTGCCCTCGACCGTGCCGGGGTCGTCGGCGTGGATGCGGTTGGGGTCGGTGTACATGCTCATGACCTTTTTGGTGGTCTCTTCGGGGCTATCCATCAAGCGGATGGAATTGCCGTAGGATGAGTGCATGGTGCGGTTGTCGGTGCCGGGGAGGCGGGCCGACTTTGACAGGAGGCCTTCCGGCTCGGGAAAAGTTTCGCCGTAGAGGGTGTTGAAGCGGCGGGCGATCTCACGGGTGAGTTCGATATGGGGGAGCTGATCTTCGCCCACGGGGACGGTGTTGGCCTTGTAAATGAGGATATCGGCGCTCTGGAGCACCGGGTAGGTGAGCAGCCCGGCGGAGGGATTGAGCTTGAGCTGCTGGACCTGCTCTTTGTAGGTGGGAACACGCTCGAGGCGGGCGACGGTGGTGAGCATGCCGAAGAGGGTGGCGAGCTGGGCGTGCTGCATGAGGGCGGATTGGCGAACAAAGGTGGCGAGCTGGGGATCGAGGCCGGCGGCGAGCCAATCGGTCATTACGCTGAGAATGTTTTCCTGGATGCGGTCGGGATGCTCGTGGTCGGTGGTGAGCACGTGGAGATCGGCGATGAGGAAAAAGCAGGTGTAGTCATCCTGGAGGCGGGCCCAGTTTTCGAGGGTGCCGACCAGGTGGCCGATGTGGCGAGGCCCGGTGGGGCGGTGCCCGGTGAGGATGATGCCTTTGCTCTTCTTGCTGTCTGCTGCCATTTGCTGCCGATGCCTCCGTTTGCGTTAAACAAAAAATTCGTCCAATGAGGACGAATTCGTGATCCGTGGTGCCACCTCGCTTGAGCCGATGCTGCTGGCTCCGCTTTGCTGCCCTGTAACGGGGGCGACCGGCTCGGGCTAGTGGTTTCCTTTCGCCCGGCGACTCAGAGGACCATTCAGCAACCGGCGTGGGGGCGGGAATTACAGCGGCACCCGCTCTCTAGGCCTTCGTTTCGGCGCTTACTTTTCCTCGTCGCAGTCTGTTGCTATGCGATTGGGTTCTTTATACGGGTTTTGGGGATGGATGTCAAGGGGGAGGGGGATTTGAGAGTGGAGATTGGGGACTGGAAGGATGACGGGACGAGGGATGGACAGTGAGTCGGGTGGATTCTTCAGTCGCGGCTTCGCCGCTCTTTCAGAATGACAGGCGGGGAAATTCGCGTGGGCAAAGTTGAGGATCCACTACGAAGGAGATTGCCACGTCGGGCCTGCGGCCCTCCTCGCAATGACGGGTTATTGGCACCATTCGGCGATGCCGAAGAATTCAATATCCTGGAGTAGAGTGGGGCTGGCGGCGGCGTTGAGGCCACAGAAATCGGGGCGGGTGGCGATGAGGTTGTAGGTTTGGAAGAGGGGCAGGGCAGGGAGCTGTGCGGCGAAAATGCTTTGGGCTGTGGCGTGTGTGTCGGTGTAGGCGGTTTCGCCGGGCAGTGCGTTTTGAGCGGCATTGCAGGCGGCATCGTAATCGGGGTTGGAGAAGCCGGAGAGGTTCCAGCCGCCCCAACCATAGGGGAATGTGTTTAAGTTTTCGCCGGGGATGGCTTCGCTCTGGTAAAGCCAGCAAGCGGGTTGGGTGGGGTAGGGCCAGGCGAAGAGGCCGAGATCAAAATTGCGGCCAAAGAGCAATCCCTCGGGGCCGGGAGCGAAGATGCTCTCAGGCGGGCCACTGATGATCTCGAGGGCGACGCCGCAGGCAAAGAGATTGCCCTGGATGGACTGGGCGAGGTGTGCGCTATCCGGGTCGTCGGCGACATGGAGGGTAAGGGCGAGTGAGGCGCCGAAGGGCACATTTGCGACGGCCTGGGCAAAGCGAATGCCATCCTGGCCGGGAACCCAGCCGAGGGCTTCGAGGGCGGCTGAGGCGGCGGCAGGATCGTAGGCTGGGATTTGGGCGGCGGGGTTGTTGCGCGGGTCGCTCGGGGCGAGGTAGGTGTTGGGCGGAGCGCCCTGGCCCCACGCGTAGGTGTCGATAAGGGACTGACGGTCAATGCACTGGGCTAAGGCGCGGCGGAATTCAGGGGCGCCGAAGAAATTTGGGCGCTCGCTGCCGGGCTGGTAGCCATCATCGTAAGCGACAGGTTGAATCCCGAAATCGAGATGCTGCCAAGCGCCGCTGGGCGCGTAGTGGAGCTGGGCCTGGTTGTTGGCGACCAACTCCTGGAGGCGCTCGGGATCTTCGTCGATGGCGGTGGAGGGCAAGAGCAGGTCGCAAGCGCCATCCTGAAGCGACTGGATGTTGGACTGGGGACCCTGGCCGATGAAACGAATATTCAAGGTGCTGAAATTGGGCAGCGCTTCGGGGGCGCGCCAGTAATTGGGGTTGAGGGTGAGTGTGATGTGGTCGCCCGCGGTCCACTCGCTGACTATGTAGGGGCCCCAGCCGAGGGGATTGCGATTGGCCTGATCGGCGGTGAGTAGATCGCTGGGGCTGAGGCCGCTCCAGGCGTGCTCGGGGAGCGGCGACCAGAAGCGGGATGCAAAATCGGGATCGAAGTGGCCGGGGAGGCCGCGCCATTCGATGGTGCGCTCGTCGAGGGCCTGGTAGCTGGCGGTGTGGGAGACGGCGTCTTTGTCGCTGGGGGTTTCAGGGGCGGCATCCAGCTGGAAGGCGTAGACCGAATCGGCGGCGACCAAAGGCTGGCCATCGGACCAGGTGAGGCCCCGTTTGAGCGTGAAGGTGACGACGAGTTGATCCATGACGAAATCGCCGCCGGTGTAAGCCGTGGCGCAGCTGCCGTTGCGACAGCCAGTGGGGCGCACGGCAAGGCCGGGCTGCAGGACGCTGATGAGGCCATCAGCATCCACAACGGGCGAACCGGCCCGGACGGTGACGGCTTCAATGCGGGCGGAGCTGTTTTCAGGGTTGGGGACGGCTTCGAGGATGACGGGAACGAGTTCGTGGTTGAGGGTGTCAAGAGGGCCGTCATAGATGGCCTGACGGATGAGGGCCGCGGCGCTGGAGGAATCGCTGTGGAGGTAGAGGGAACTGGGCTCAATACCGGTGCAGATGTTGAGGGTGGTGGGGCCGGCAGGGG
>QWJF01000018.1 GCA_009391835.1 Chloroflexota bacterium
ATCAAAGTGTTTATGTTCCACAGAAGAGGGTGTTTTCTACAAATATCCTTAAACTTGAAACTTGGTTACTCGCTTCTGCCCTTCATGCAAATCCTGCTAGTCAATTGCCATTTGGGGATTTAATGCGTTTGCCAGAATTGTTCCCCTTCAAATTTACCATCAATATAGATTTTCTCCGAAGCAACTCAGCATTTGACATTTATAGGCAAGGGGGTGGGTTGGATATGGTGGTCGCAAAGGTCGGTGAAGCCTAATGAATGTCTATTACTATCCTAGGCCGTGAGCCACGATCCACAACAATCCGACTCGTAATGAAATCCAAGAAGAAGAGAAAGGAAGACCAAAGAATAATTGATGTCAATCAGTAAAACTTTGGGGATGTGCTCTCTGATTTCATTTTGGATCGATACCCATTTGGATCCGAGCCGTCACGTTACTGTATGTCGTCAAACAAAATGGGACACAAGGGGCGGCTAGTCAATGGAGACTTTCCAGTCTGAGTGAGATTATACATCTGCTGTCTGAAGGTTCTCCTGGCGGCGTAGTTGCAGCGTCATTCGTTTGATCTCCTCTCGTTTGCTCTTCACCTCTTTCTCTCTTCCAAAATACACATCCGCAGGGGTTAGGTTGTCCAGTGCCTCGTGGTAGCGGCGCATGTTGTAGTAGTCCACGAAGCGCCCGATCTCACGTTGTAGCTCAAATGGGCTGTAGTAGTTCTGCAGCTTGACCACGTTCTTCATCGTGCGATGCCAGCGCTCGATCTTGCCCTGAGTCATGGGATGGAAAGGCGCCCCGCGCGTGTGTTCCATAGCCTTGCGGCGCAGGAAAACCTTGAGCTCTTTGGATAGATAGGCGGGTCCATTGTCGGATAGCAGACGTGGGCGATGCCGCACGCGTGCCTGGCTCAACCCGGAGCGCTGCAAAGCCATTTCAAGGGTCCGTTCCACATCGTTGGTATTCATCGTGGGAGACAGCTTCCAAGCCAGGATGAAGCGTGAGTAGTCATCCAGCACGGTGGAGAGGTAGTAGTAGCCCCAATCCAACACCTTGAATTGGGTGAAATCTGTTTGCCACAGTTCATTCACCCGCTTTGTGGGCTTCTCAAACTTGTCTTTGGCCGACAGCATCTGGAAGACCGGGCTTTTCACCAGGTCAAAGCCCCGCAGGATGCGATAGACGCTTGATTCTGAGAGAAAATAGCCTCTTTCATCGATGAAGCGCCAGGCCAGTTGCCGTGCAGATTGTTCCGGGTTCTGCAGGGCCAGGTCCACCACTTGCTGGCGCACACTGGCGGGGATGCGATTCCAGAACTGCCTAGCCCGGGCTGGCGTTTCCAGTAGTCCATCTGGACCCTGCTCCTGATAGCGCACATACCAGCGATAGAAGCTGCTGCGGGGCACATCCAGTTCTTCCAAGGTTCTCTTGATCGACAACTCAGAGTGCTCCACGATCTGGATGATCTCCAGCTTCTCCTCCGGGCTGCGGTGGATCAGCTTTCCCACGGCTCTTCCCCCAGACCGAACAGCGTTTTTTTCAAGAGCCGGTTCTTGAGGGAGAGTTCTGCCACCAGCAGTTTGAGCTGCTCGCTTTCCTTGCGCAGCTCAGCAACTTCACCGCTATCTGCCTGGCGCTGGGTGTTGCCCGACAGCCGCGCTTTGCCGGCTTCCAGAAATTCTTTCGACCATTTGTAGTACAAGCTCTGGGTGATGCCTTCGCGCCGGCACAGTTCGACCACGCTCAGGTCGCCGCGCAAGCCTTCGATCACGATGCGGATCTTCTCTTCGGCGTTATATCGTTTGCGGGCGTTGCGGCGGATATTCTTGACGGTGTTTTCGGGTGTCTGTTTCTTTCTGGCCATGTCTTTCTCCTTGATCCTTTTTACTGGATTTCGGCCAGAAAGTCTCCACTATTTTTATGCCCTAAACTGTCTCACTTTGTCTGACACGGTACATTGGAGCAATTCTGGATTGAATAAACTTCGTTAAGCCAGATTTGCCCCACCTTGGATCCTTTCAGTTTTCCTTGACGCAAGAATCTCCGGATTTATTGCCGACTATATCCAAATTCCACTGCTGCAAACTTTACAGAAAAAACACAATAGCTTTGTATTTAGATTACGCTCTATTAAAGAAATCATCCCGACCAGCTCCTTTTGAATTCACTTTGCAGTTCCAATAGCATGCCTCGATTTTCAAATCGCAGCATCGCAAATAACTGCTCAGCGCTTGTCAGGAGTGGTTCGGAATGGGTCATTTTTGGTGGGCGGGATAGGACTCGAACCTACGACCTTTGCGATGTCAACGCAACGCTCTAACCAACTGAGCTACCCGCCCGTGAGCGAGCACGAGGCCCGCTTTCGAACGCGGATTATACCATCGTGGGCATTTCGCCAGAAACGGTGATTTAACCGCCGGCAATCGCCCCAATCACCCAAAAAACTTCTTCGCCTCTGGCCACAGCTTCTGGCAATGCCGCATCTGGTGATTCGTGAGAGAGATCTTCCTTGCAAGCAAAGAAACGCAAATACGCTCGCCGCTCCTGGGTGGCAATGTCCCGGATTGTGCCCCGCAGCATCGGAAAACGGGCCTCGATGGCATCCAAAACGGCGCGCTGCGTCACTTCCCCCTCCACGGGCACATCAATCTCATTCCCAACCCCGGCCAACGACTGCAGATGATGTGGCAGTTTCACACGGATCACGGGATGGCCTGGACCTCGACTGATAACACCGCTGGAAGATTGCTTACGATAGGCGCCCAGCTATCGCCTTCATTGGCCGAGCCATATACCTGCCCCCCGGTGGTTCCAAAGTAAATTCCGCAAGGATCCAACTGGTCCACGCACATGGCATCGCGCAGCACGTTCACGTAGCAATCCTTTTGTGGCAGTCCTTTGGTCAGCGCTTCCCACTCGTTGCCACCCGCTTTGCTGCGGTAAACGCGCAACTTGCCATCCGGGGGATAGTGCTCTGAATCGCTCTTGATGGGCAGGACATAGACTGTATCCGGTTCGTGCGCATGTACGTCCACCACGAAACCAAAATCACTGGGCAGGTTGCCGCTAATCTCGTGCCAGTTATCGCCAGCATCGTCACTGCGCATCACATCCCAATGCTTTTGCATAAAGAGCACATCAGGCCGTTCGGGGTGCAGGGCGATGCGATGCACACAATGACCTACTTCCGCTTCAGGATCGGGAATGTATTCCGAATGCAGACCTTTGTTGATCGGCTTCCAGATTTTTCCGCCATCGTCGGTGCGGAAGGCGCCTGCCGCTGAGATAGCCACGAAGATGCGCTCGGGGTTGCCGAGATCCAGCAAAATGGTGTGCAGGCACAGTCCTCCGGCTCCAGCCGTCCAATCGGGGCCGGTGCCGTGGCCGCGCAGACCGGGCAACTCGCTCCAGGTCTTGCCTGCATCCGCTGAGCGAAACAGGGCGGCGTCCTCCACTCCGGCGTAGACCACATCCGCGTCGCTGGGCGAGGGCTCGAAATGCCACACACGTTTGAATTCCCAAGGGTGAGGCATGCCGTCGTACCACTGGTGTGTGCCGGGCTTACCCGCATAGGCGAACTCATTGCCTACCGCTTCCCAATTTTTGCCGCCATTATCCGAACGATGCACTACCTGCCCGAACCAGTCGGTGGCTTGCGAAGCATATAAGCGATTAGGGTCTACCGGCGAGCCCTTGAAATGATAGATGTCCAGGCCGCCAAAGAAGGGTCCGTCTACCTTCCAATCTTTGCGCGCCCCATCCGAAGTAAGGATAAAGGCCCCTTTGTGTGTGCCGACCAAAACTCGCACCTTGCTCATGAATACTCCTTTTCCATTGGGCGAAGTAAGCCGATCATTGCCTTCGTTTATTCTACTGCTTGTTCACACTTTGTTCATTTGCTTGCATCAACCCCAAATACGCTTCAGCCACCTCGTCCCAACTGTAGCGCTCCGCCGCCCTGTGCTGAGCCGCTTTGCCCATTTGTTCGCGCAAAGCCGCATCTTCTAACAATCTTTTCAAGGCTGCCCGAAGCGCTGGAACATCTTCGCCCTGAACCAGCAGGCCCGTTTTCCCATCCAACGCCAGCTCTTCGTTACCCGCAATACGCGACGCTACCGCCGGGAGGCCGCTGGCCATCGCTTCCAGCAGCGCGTTGGGCATGCCCTCGTGCCTTGAAGGGTAGACGAAAAGATTGGCCGCACCGAAGGCATCAGGCAGCTCCGCCCGCTCCAGCCAGCCCTTGAATTCAAGCCGACCAGTCAGCGAAAGCTCGTTCGCGCGCGCCTCCAGCCAGGGGCGCTGGGGGCCATCCCCCACGAGGGTCAATGTCCAGGGCAGATCAAGCAGCCCAGCCAGCGCCTCAAAGAGTGTGTCCAACCCTTTTTGGTACACGAGTCTGCCCACGAACAACATACGCGGCGGGGCCCAATTGCGCGTCCCCACGTTGAATGCCGCAAGCTGCACGCCGTTTGGAATCACGCGTACGGGCAGGTTGGGCTCAAAATCCGTGGCCAGCATTCGCAACCCCTCACTATTGGCTACGACGGCATGCGCTCGCCGCCACACTTTTCGCAGCAGCGGTGCGAGCAGCCGATGTAAGCTGCCAAAATCGTAGGGCCGGAAGCCGGGCACATCCCCGCCACGCAGGCTCACGATGTAGGGTGTTTTGCGGAACCAATTCCAAACCCAAGCCGCCACGCCGCTCGGCGCGCCAAAAAAAGCCAACACATGATCAGGCTTTAGTTTGAGCACCCACGCCAAGCCCCACACGCACGCCACCAGCATAAATATCAATTGCTCAACGGCATTCGAACGATGGGCGCTGCGGCGCAAGCCCGGCAAGCGGATAATTCGCAATCCGTCGGTTGTCTCCTCGTTGGGGAGATCGCCAAACCGGGTGGTCAGCACGCTGATCTGGTGGCCGCGCTCCGCCAGGGCACGCGCCAGATGGGCGCTGGCGTTGCCGGCGCCTCCACCCACCGGAGGAAATTCGCTATTCAGGATCAGGATATGCATGGAATGAGGACTAATCGCTGCATTTCGAGCCAAAGCGCGGCTGCAACACCTGCAGCGTCAGCTCGTCGAAAGTTTGGGTTACCTGGTAGGCGCAAAGGATCGGGCGCGCGACGGCCCGCACCCAGGCGTTGTTCTCCGCTGCAAGGCTATTTTGTTCGTCATCCCTGAGATTCGAATGCAGCGGGTCAGTGATGATCACTCCAAAGCGCCAATTATCAATATCCTTGTGAAAGCGCTCCAGATAGGCTGTGTTCTCCGAAATAGCCATCTCCATCAAAAAGAGTTTTTCGTACTCGTGCACCAAAGGCGCATCAATCTGACGGAAGGTGATCAAATGGCGTTGAGAAATGAAGAGCACTTCCATGCCGTTCTCCAGCGCCCAATCCACCTCTTCCTGGATCTGAGCAATCGCGGCATCGGCGACCTCTGTATCCGGCAACTCTTGCGGGCCGCCACTCAGCGCAGCAAACAAGATCGGGACCGCCAAGAATAAGGCTACCAAGAGACCTGGCAAGCGCAGGGGCTCAGTTTTCGGCTCCCCGCCATCTGGCGCCAAGCGACCGAAGGCCGTTTGCACGGTTGCGGCCAGCAATAAAACCATGTATGCGTCCATGTTGTGCAGATTGGTGCCGCCGCCAATCTTGACACTTACCACCAGGCCGCCGGCAAAGAAAACCAGCAGGATGACAGCGACCGCCAATCGCCGTATCACATGGAGCTTTACACCCTGCAAGCGCCGCCTCAACACCAGCCACAGCGGCAATGAGACGATCAAAATGCCCGGCAGAATTCCGGTGGGAAAAGCCGCATTGGGCCAAAGCCGATCCCATAGCAGAGCCGACGTGAAGGAGGAGCCAAATTGGCCGATATCTTCAATTCTTGAATAACGGATGTAGAGCCAGTAAGCGCCCAAAGCGCTCAGACTGCCGCCGAGGAAATAGGCGGCTGGCTGCCACCAATAACTTAAATTCAAGGGATGCTTCACGTTATCCAGCGGGGTTTCCAGCAAATAGAGCAGGGCGGCCAGCGCACCGGGCAGCGGGGCCCAGTTGATGCGGCTGATCCCGGCCCAAAGCGAAGCCACCGCCACCACCAGCAGGGAGCGCCAGAAGCGTTTGGCGTCGAAGCCCCACAGCACGAGGAACACACAGGGCAAGAGATGATAGAAAACGGCGCCCTGCATCAGGTATAGGTAGGCCCAGCTTACGAAGAGAGCGGCCAGCCAGCCGCGCCCTACCTTCGCACGCCGCCCAAGCACAAGTGCCGTAACCAGCGCCATGCCCACCCACAGCAGCGCCTGCCAGAGCCTGTGCGCCCACAAGGGTAAATCGCCCAGAAAGAACGGGATGGACTGCAACAAATAACGGCTGGGGTGCGTCACGGGCAGAGCCAACTCCACTCCATACACCCGCTGACTGGCGTAAAAGGAGGCCTGATAGTAACGGCTGATCTCAGACCAATCAAGGGAGAGCGGAAAGGTGGTGACCTGCTGAAAGAACAACGCTATGTTGTGCACCAGGGCGAGACTCAACAACACGGCGGGCAAGGCTTCGATCCACGGGCTGCCACGCTGGGCTGCCAGCAGGCTTGCGCCCAGCGCGGCAACAAACCAGAACAGCGCCAGCCGCGGGAAAGGATTCAGCAAAAAACGCCCGTAAAAGCCTAAAACCAGAGCCATGTATGCGCCAATTGCCAGCAAATAGAGCAGCAATCCTGCATTTCCGAGCTTACTTAGGCTTTTATGGAGCGCTTCAAAACTGCGAAGCAAATTTTCCCACTTGGCACTGAAGGCAAAAATCACCAAGAACAAGCTCAGGGCCAGCGTTATATAGCCCACATAGAGCGCCGCACGGAAATTCAGCGAGGTAAAGAACAATTCCTCGGCGATGATTTGCATACGGAACTGCCACAAAGCCAGTGCCAATAAAAGGGTTGAACCGGCCAGCACGGCACGTAAAAAGACTTTGGGATCAGGCTTTTGAAATTGGGGTGTGCTCATTGGGGCTTGGGTTAGTTATCCAGGCGTTTCAATATCGGTTGCGCCTTGGCTACGCCCGGTAAAAAATCAGAAAGAAACAACGCGCCCGGCAGGCTCGCCAGCATAAAAAGAGTCCTTATCAGTAGGGCCAACACCAAGCTATTTATGGGGTCAGCGCCGCCCAACTGGCTGAAGGCAAAACCGATCGAGACCTCCTGCAGCCCCAACGCATTGATCGTGAACGGTAGCAAGGTAATCACATACACCAGGCTCCACAGCCCCGCAATCTGGAAAAAGGAGAGCGTTTCCCCGAGGCCGCGCAGTAGCACATCGATTGCGGTGAACAACGCGGCCATATGCAACAAGGTGAAACCCAGGGAAAGCAGCACTGCTCCCGGCTGTTGCCACCACAGGGTGAGCGCCTTGCCAATCCGAGAAATCAGCTTTTTCGCGCGATGGGCCATGCGGCCGAGCCAACTGCGCCCATCGGTAGTTCCGGCGGCTGCCATTAGTGGAGCAACCCACACAGAGGCGTCTTTTATTTCAAACAACTTCTGGAGCCCGATGGGGGTTGCCAGCAGCATGCCCACCAAGCCTACAACCCGATCTGCCACCAGGGAAGCGGCAGAAACAGCCGCATCAAAGCCCATCAGCAAGGCGCCACCCAGGCGGGCCACATCCCCACCCACCGTAGAGGGGAGAAAGTTGTTGGCAAACAAACCGGCAAACGTGATTCGGGCACTTTGATTTAAAGTGGCATCCACCCCACCCGATTTCAGCAGTACGTGCCAGCGTCCGATCACAAAAAAGCGTGAAAAAAACATGAGCGCCAGCGCCAGCAAGAATCGAGAGAGCTGAATGCGCCCGACTGCCCCCAGAATCTCATCCCAGCCTTGCTGGCCGAGGAGGAAAACCATGAGGGCCAGCGCAACTACGGTAGCAAAAAGTCGGAGTGCTGAACCCTGTGAAGAGATTGCCGAGCGCATAAACTAGCTTTCGCGCTCGTCCCCTGGATGGATGACATAGCGGACGTTGTAAATCGGTTTGGCCTGCGATTCGTGATACGTGCGCACCATCATCTCGGCGATCAAACCCAGCAGCATAGCCTGCACACCCAGCACCAACAAAAGTGCGCTGAGCAGAAAAATGGGCGAATTTACCACTCCTGAGCCCTGGATCAATTTACGGGCCAACAAATACAACAGGCCGAGCGTCCCAGTTCCCCCAAAAAGAATGCCCGTGCCGCCGAAGAGGTAGATCGGCTTATGCACATAGCCGCGCATGAAACGCACGGTAAACAAATCGAGTACCACTTTGACGGTGCGTTCCAACCCGTAGCTGGTTTTTCCATATAGGCGTGGATGGTGCCTCACGACCACTTCTGTGATCCGGGCGCCGACATAGCCGGCATAGGCCGGAATAAAACGGTGCATTTCGCCATACAAGCGGAAACCAGTCAGCACCTCGCGCCGATAGGCCTTGAGCGTACAGCCGTAATCGTGTAGATGCACGCCCGTCACGCGCGAAATCAGGCGATTGGCGATGCGTGAAGGAAATGTGCGGGTAATGAAATTGTCTTTGCGGTCTTTACGCCAGCCACTCACCAAATCGTAGCCGTTCTCAATCTCAGCCAGCAACTTCGGGATATCGGCTGGATCGTTCTGGAGATCGCCATCCATGAGCACGATCACTTCGCCATTGCTGTGATCTATGCCTGCAGAAATTGCGGCCGTTTGTCCAAAGTTGCGACGCAACGCTACCACACGCGTATGCTCTTCGTCCTTAGCGGCCAAAATCTCGAGGGCTTGGAGGCTGCCATCGGAACTGCCATCGTCCACGAAGACCACTTCCCATTCTTTTCCCAACGGCGAAATCGCCTCGTGCAGTTTTTGGTGGAGAACAGGAACCGATTTGACCTCGTTAAAGATAGGGATTACTACAGAAACAGTGAAGTGTTTCTGACTCTCGGCGCTGAGTGGCGCAGATTTTTGTACCCTGGCTTTTTTCATCATTTTATTGGTAACAGGGCCGCAAATCCAATATGCGGCGGAAGTTAACTCCTGAATTATCCCAAACTTCGGCAAATACCTCAATGCAGGGGGCGCGCAGATCTGTCTGGGAATCGAGCGGCCAATTCTTCCAATCACGGCTGTCCACGAACACAAACTCAAAACCGCCAGAGAGCAGGCCATCCAATGTTGGGGCTACGCTCATCTCGCTCCACAAATGGTCAGCAGGAAATTCACCCAGCAAGCGACCGGTGAGTTGCCCGGTGATCACTGTTGTGTTGCCAAGTGGTCCGAAAATCGTATCCTCCTCCCCAAACGCACCCCACACTTGCGAAGTGATTGTCGAATCCAGGTCATTGAATGTGTGCGCCAGTTGGGTGGTGCCCGCGGCCGTCAACTGGATACCCATAACCACCAGCCCGCCAAACACCATCAGCGCCAGTCCGATCATCGCAGCATTACGCAGCTGCCGGCGCCAGCGGAAGCCGCGGTCGAACACGACGAAAACCAGCATTAATGTCCAGGTCAGGAGAGCCTGCCAACTTAGCCGAGAAATATCCCGATCCGCCTGATACTCCAAAAACATGGGCATCAGGAACCCGACCCAGGATGCGACCAGCAAAACACCCAAGGGCCAATCCCCAGCCCGGCTGCGGCGCCAGGCCCAGGCGCTGATCCAGGGGGTAAACACGATCACCGGACCCAATTCAAACAACCCGACAATCAACTCAACGGGTGAAAAAACACTCAGGGCGCCCAGGTGTGCGGAAAGAATGGCGGGCGGCCAGCGCAACGAGAAACCCAGGAAACCGTCGGCGAGGGCAGGCAGCGCGGCTGGCGCAAATGAGATGCCCGCCCCCAACCGCGCGGCGCGCACTACCGAACTCAGCAGCCCCTGAGCCTCAATACCAAAAAGGAGGTCACGCGCTAATTCGGTAATCGTCCCCCCTTGAACCAGCACAATGGGTACGGATAGCAAGGCTGCATACAGAGTCGGCTTTATTTGTGCCAGGTTGAGAGTGCGCGTACGCCAAAACATAATTGCGGCGAAAAGAAACAGCCCCAGCATAAATAAGGCGTAGGTCGCTTCCCAGGCTAAAGCCCACATGGCAAAGAGCGGCGCAAGAATCAAAAAGGCCCAGCGCCCCTTTAGGCGCGTGAGGAGCAGCCACACGAGTAAAAATATCAACACGGAGAAGGTGTTTGGTCCCTGATGAGCCATAACCAGCGGGTCCATCACCCCATTGAGGAAGCCAAAAATGTAATCCATTGGCGGGCCACCATCAATGGTCCAGCCCGAGGCCAGCGCTTCAGAAAACGGTTTGCCGATAAAGGCGCTGGTGCCCTGCAAGGTGATCAGTTGGTCTGCGCGTTGGAGCAGCCCGGGGGGCAACAAAAACAGCAAATAACGCGTCCCTGTCGCAAAAGCCAGCACTCCGGCAGCCACCCAGCCGCCCAATTTCTTGCCTGTGTAACGCCGCCCCAACAGCCCAGCAAGGAGCAGGCTCACGCCAAATAGAATCGCTTTGGCCAGATCGAAGGCACTCCAGGGCAGCATTCCGCCCAAGCGCATCAGGCTGGCCCCAAAAATATGGAAGCCATAGTGATAGATGGATTTCAGCGGATAATTGGGGAAAAAATGCGGCGCAATATCGCCATTGGCAATCATTGAGATCAGCGAAAGATTCTTGTGCTCATCAAACAGGGCCAACCCTTTGCCGATCAGCAGGAACACCCACACGAAAAACAGCCCCGCAAGCAGCCAGGGCCACACCCGAAAATCGGCTCGATCGAAGCGCGGCTCTTCTTTGTTTCGCCAAGCCAACCAGCCGCCGAATACCAACAACAGGATCGCCGGGAGCACAAATGCCGCAGTAGGGGGAATCAATTGCCCGGCGATATTGACCAGCCAGGTATAGAGAACCAAGCCCAACCCGAATCCCACGATGAGGCGCTCGCGGCGCGGCAAACGGAAAGCCTGTGAGGCGATCAGCCACCCCGCCAACCACACAATAGCCATGATAGCCAACCAGGGCAGCAAGCTCAGAGCGCTGCCGCTACGATACCAATACATTTCTCGCTACTTTCTGCATGGGGAAAGGGATTCTACCATGCAGGCCTCAGCCAGCTTTCAAGGCTGGTAAACAAAAACCAGGACCTCAGAGCGCGGCGCACAATCCGCCAGAGGAGCGGTTGTGGCCACCATATCATAGGGGCCGTTTTCAATCGCGGCTTGCAACCACGTGCGGTAGAGATCCTGCTCCACCAGCACGAAATCTGCGCCCCGCAGCCAATCGTCCAGCAAAGCGGGGCCCCACAGGCCGTAGCGTTCCAATTGGTCGGCCTCACCCGCCAGCCGGTACGTGTAATCGCCATTGAGCTGGGTGGGATACGCGCGCACATCGTCCAGATACAGCAGCGGGACAGCCGAACGCCCTCCGCGCCAAAACACCAGTGCGCCTTCTGGAAGGATTTCGTCCAATTCAGCCCCCAGGCGCTCGTAGGCGTCCACGACGTTGGAATCGCAATCGTAAGTGCGGTAGCCACCCCCCAGGACGGGCGTGGGAGAAAGCAACAGTCCAGCTACCAGGAGCGCGCCGATCGCCCGTATACTAAATGATTTTGGCACCCAAGCCCAACGCCCTTGACTGGTTCGCACCACCCAAATCAGGAACAGCCCCACTACCAGGCCAGCCAGCACGGCCAAGGCATAACCCAACCCGTTCTGCACAATGCGAAAGGCATCCGCATACTCCCAACCAAAGCGGTTCTCCAGTAAACCCCACACGGGCACTCGACCCGGCAGTATGCGCAATCTATCAAAGCGGGGCAGCTCCCGAATCAGAAGCCAGCGCACCCAAGTATTCGGGGCGAAGCGCGCTCCCGCCAGGACAGAGGCACCATAACCCACAGCCGCGGGCAACAAGAGAAGCACCGCAATCGCAGCTTTGCGTGACTCAACTACGTTTCCAGGCGTCCGCTGAGCCCATACGTGAATAAATAGCAAGACAGCCAGGCTGCTGAAGAAGCTCGTATATAAGGGAAAGCAGGATACGCAATAATCGCCGCCCAATGAAGCCAGGGCGTGCATAGCAAGCAAAAGCGTGAACAGGGTTGCGAGGAAGATGCCAATTCGCCATTGGCTTTCATTCCTCCAATCAGTCCGCTTCGGCCACATCAGGCCCGCGCCCAGCGCGGCTGCCAGGGGCACAAAATTAAAGCGCAACGCCTCCAAGAGACTTAGCCAGCGCCCGTGCAGCGAAGCACCCGATTCCCAACTCGGCAGCGCTTCCACCGGAATGCGCCAATCGTCCAAAAACGGGGTTAGGGCTGCTGGCGTGTAGTTAGCCCACATCTGTAGAATATTCGGCCAATACACTGCGTGCCCGATCAGCCAGATTCCCACGCCAAATCCCGCCGCAATCAATCCTCGGTAGCGGCCATGCTCCCAAAACACATAAACGATCACAAAAAATAACACTGGGGTCATGTTCAAGCGCGTCAGGGCCATCAAGCCCGCCAGCCCGCTGCCCAGCGCAATTTGCCAGGTTGGTCGTTCCGCGCCCAGTGCCAGATATAAGGTCCAGACCAGCATGGCTGCAATCAGCCCCTGCGAAACGCCTACGCTGTATATTTTGATCACCGCTGGATTGAGCGCAAAAACCCATACTGCGGCGGCCGCCCACCAGCGGCTCCCCCAGCGACGACTCAGGAGCCACAACCCCACCAAAAACACGAGACCCAGCAGCAGCGCAAAGGCCCGGGCAACACCCAAGCCGGGCCCAAACCAGGCTTGCACATAACCGGGGATTAAGAAGGCCAGCGGCATGTGGTTGGTGAAGGGGCCATAGTCCTGATAAGGCACATATTGGCCGGTAGCAAACCAAAAGCCCTTTAACAAATACGCGCCCTCATCCAATACAGAGAGTTGGGTAAGGGCGTAGTGCCTGGACTGTAAGAAAGAAACAATGGCGCCGGCGAGCGCCGCGGCTTCAGGTAGCCAGCTTTTCGTTTTTTCGACCGCGCGCCGCGCAAGAGTCGGCATTAGCGTCTCTCGTCTTGGAGCCGCTCCAGATCTGATTCCACCATCATTTTGATCAGGCCCTTGAAATCCACTTCGGGCTCCCATTGCAATTTCGCGCTCGCTTTGCTCGGATCGGAAATCAGCAAATCCACTTCGGCTGGGCGATAAAAGCGCTCGTCCAAAGTCACGTAATCCTTGTAATCCAGGTCAAGGTGACCAAAGGCCAGTTCGCAGAACTCGCGGACGTAATGCGTTTCGCCGGTGCCAATTACAAAATCGTCGGGCTCGTCCTGCTGCAGCATCATCCACATGGCTTTGACGTAATCTCCGGCAAAGCCCCAATCACGCTGCGACTCAAGATTGCCGAGGGGCAATGTGTCTGCCAATCCCAGCTTAATACGCGCTGCGTTGTAGGTCACTTTGCGGGTCACAAATTCCAATCCGCGCCGCGGGCTTTCGTGGTTAAACAGGATTCCGGATACGGCATAGATGTCGTGCGATTCACGGTAATTAACTGTGATCCAATGCCCGTACACCTTTGCCACTCCATACGGACTGCGTGGGTAAAAGGGCGTCTTCTCGCTTTGCGGCGTTTCCTGCACGCGACCAAACATTTCGCTGGAAGAGGCCTGGTAGAAGCGTGCTTTTGAATTTACCTGGCGGATCGCTTCAAGTACGCGGGTTACCCCCAAGGCGGTTACCTCGCCGGTGAGCATGGGTTGATTCCACGAAGTTGGCACAAAGGATTGCGCAGCCAGGTTGTAAACCTCTTCCGGCTGGTGCTCTTCCATCACCTTGACGAGCGAACTGTGATCATGAAGATCGCCTTGCTCAAGCACAATATCATCCTGGATATGCTCAATACGATCAAAGGTTACCGTGCTCGACCGCCGCACCATACCCACCACTTTGTAGCCCTTGGCCAGCAGGAATTCTGCGAGATAGGAGCCATCTTGGCCGGTAATTCCAGTAATTAACGCTGTGGGCATGCTTTACCTCTTATCTAAAATTCGACGGCTGAATTATAACTTGGCGAAACGGGTCGTCAAGCGGACCTAGACACCCGAAAGAATTCGCTCGGCGCGCGCCGTCCAGGTATGGCGCGCGGCTGTCTGGCGGGCAGCCCGGGACAGTGCGTCTCGTTTCTTTGAGTTTCCCTGCAACTCCTGGATGGCGCGCGCCCAGGCGGGCGCATCTGCCATTGGCAAAATCAATGCGTTTTCATTATTCAGCACTTCACGCAGCACCGGCAAATCGCTTGTCAAAACAGGCCGTCCGGATGCCAGATACTCAAACATCTTCATCGGACTTAAAAATCCAGCGATATTGCCGCCCGAAGAGGCAGCTACCTGCTCTTGATAGGGCATCAGGAGTACATCGCAGGCCGCCTGATAGCGCGGCAGGCTGGCATTGGTCACGAAACCGGTCAAATGCAGGTTGGCAAGCCCAGCGGCTTGATTTTGCACCCGGGCTACATCATCGGGATTACCGCCAATCAGCAGAAATTGCACCTCGGGAAGTTGTTGCGCCACATCCAGAATCAACTCAATACCGCGGCCCGGATAGAGATGGCCGCTGTAGCCAACAGTAAATTGTTGAGCAAGACCCAACTCTTTGCGCGCCCCCTCTGCCTTCGGCAGCTCCGCGTAGCGCTCGATATCTACTGCATCCGGGGCGATGAGCACAAAACCCGCATTTTCCGGAAGCGGGAAGCGCGCGGCCAAGGCATCCGCCAGCGCCTGGGTGATGACCACCAGCCGGCGCGCGCCGGGCCCGCGCAAAAATTGTTGCAGTAAGCGCGGCCCCAGCCGCCCACTAGGCAAATCGTGCACTTCAAAGATGGTCGGGATCCCGCGCCTGGCCCCCAACGCGGCGGCTTGCGGCAGCCGTGTGTAAATCACATCCGCACCCCAGGCGGAAGCAGCCCGAATGGCACGCCAAGCGTAGTCATAGCGCCTCAGAAAATTCAGGCTGGGCAACCATTGGATCTCAAATTTCTCGGAAAGCCCGTAGTGTTCAGCGAGCTGAGGCCAACTCAGTTGACTGGCCGTACCCGGTGCGTATACGCGCAGGTCGTGGCCGAGACGCACAATAGCCTGCGCCATTTTCATTCCCTGGATGCTATTTGCGGTCTGGGCGGGAATTGGAGCCGGTGCCACCAGGGCCAGCTTCATACCGCGGTTGGGTCCGTTGCCAAGTGTTTGCGCACGTCATTCTGCACGCGCAGCACCGCCAGGCCCACCGTGAATACATAATAGCCCACCAAGAGCGCGGCGAAGGCGATCACCCCAAAGGTTTGCGCGAACAAAAGGATGCCTGCCACCTTGAGCAGCATGCCTACAAAATTCACCATTGTGGGGAAAACCGGACGATTAAAGGCCAACAAAGCAGCCCGGTTCCAATAGAATATATTCACGAAGCTGAAGCCCAGCAGCAGGATCACCAGCGGCTCATAAGCCGGCAAAAATTTCTCGCCCCACGCGAACAGGATTAGCGGGCGGCCTAACAGGATCAATCCCAGCGTCACCGGCAGAGAATACGCCGCGGCGAGCCAGGAGCCTTTGCTCAGCACGGAGCGTACGCTTTGCCAATCATTCTGCGCAACCGCACGCGACAATTCAGGGTAGGTGGTGGCCGGCAACGGGCTGATCGGAATTTGAAGGAAACCATTCAGGGTGCGCGCCAGCGCGTAGTAGCCGCCGGCCAGATTTCCCAGAAAACCATTTACCCACAAATCCTCGCTGTCTTTGGCAATCAGGCTGATCGTGGCGCTCAAATTGGTGCTAAAGGCGAATGTCAGCAGGCTGCGGCGTTCATCGCGCAGCACGCTGAGGGGTGTGCGCCACCAGTCTGGGCCCCATTCCTGGCGCGCGGTGCGCAAGGCCAGCCCCATCACACCAATAGATCGCACCAGCCGTCCAGCCAGTTCGGCCAATATAATCTCGAACAAGCCTCCGCCAAAGACGACCACGGCAATAGTCAGGCTAAGCCGTACGATACTCTGGATCGCGTCAACAATCGATTTTGCGCCAAACTTATCGAATACCTGCAGCATGCCATCCGAACTGTCGTAAACCAGATTAATAATCGTCAAAGAGCCGTATAGAATAAACCACTGCTCGGTGCCCGGAGTATCCGAAAACAAGCGAACGCCAATAGGGGCCAGCACCGCGATCAGGATGAAAGCCGCTGAAGCGCCTATCATTTCCAGCAAGCTGGCCATCTTGAAGACGGCGGCGGCCCGATCCTGTTGACCGCGCTCCTGATACAGGCGCACGTATCGCACCACCAGCTCATCAATTCGAAATGAAGTTAATCGGTTCAGCGTGTTGGAAAAGGTAGCGATGGCAGCCAAGAGGCCGAGGCCAGCCGCCTCTAATACACGCGCCTGTAAAATGTTTTGGAAAAACCCAAGCCCTGCCGAAAACACTGTAGCGCTGACCAGATAGCTGGAATTGCGCACAATGCGCTGCATAAATTCAGTATCAAAGGCGCGCAGATAAAGCGCTTGCAGTCGTTCGAAGGATTTGCGCATGGGAACTAATTGATGCGGATTTGGCTGGCCCACTCCCGTTCGGCCATATACCACGCTACGCTGCGCGCCACGCCATCCTCCAGCCCCACGCTCGGTTCCCAGCCCAGCAGGCGCCCGGCTTTTTCAACATCCGCCTGGTTGGCCTGCATATCCGCTTTGTGGAAGGGGAGTTGCTCCACTGTGGCTTCTTTTCCCGTGAGCTTCTCAATAAGCGCAATCAATTCATTCATCGTGATGGCTTCATGTCCGCCGAGGTTTACGATTTCATAGCCCACAGGCTTGAGCGCCTCAATTGTGCCGCGTGCAATGTCGTCCACGTAGGTAAAGCCCCTAGATTGGGTTCCATCCCCATTCAATTGCACGGTCTCACCCTCCACGATCCAGCGAATAAAGCGGAACATGGACATATCCGGGCGCCCCGAAGGACCATACACTGTGAAGTAGCGCACTACAGTGACATCAATGCCATTCAGAAAATGATAGGCATGGCACATTGCCTCGGCACCTTTTTTGCTCGCTGCGTAAGGCTGCAAGGGCCTGCTGCTCTCGGTGCTCTCCGGTGTTGGCAGCGGGGCGTCTTGTCCGTAAATGCTGGATGTGGAAGCCATGACAAACTTGGGTGTCTCGGTTTGGCGCGCAAACTCCAGCAGGTTCAGAGTGCCGGTCACGTTGGTATCTACGTAGACCCAGGGGTCTTCAACACTGGCGCGCACACCGGCACGCGCAGCCAGATTAATAATCGCCTCAAAGGGATCGGTGTCCGCCAGCGAGAGAACTTTATCTTTATTCGCAATATCAATTTTGTGAAAGGAAAATCCCGGCTGAGCGATCAATTTTCCAAGACGATAGTCCTTCATTTGAACATCGTAGGCATCGTTTAGGTTATCGATTCCGACAACCTGATGCCCATCCGCGAGCAGCAGTTCGGCCACGCGCGCAGCGATAAAGCCCGCCGCGCCTGCTACCAGATAGCGTGCCACCTAGAGCTTCACCACCTTGGGATCGCCTTTGGCAATATCTGCAAACGCGTTGCGTGTGTCGAGAATGCCCTTGGAATTCTTCAGCAGCGCGGCGTAATCGTAATCCGAGTGATTGGTAATCATCACCACCATATCCGACTGCCTGGCCGCTTCCAGTAAATCGGTCACACTCTCCAGCGACCAATCTTCATGCTCAATGCGCGGGATGTAGGGGTCGTGGTAACTCACATTGGCCTTCTTCTCGCGCAGCAGCCCAATCACGTCCAACGCAGGGGATTCGCGCAAGTCGTCAATGTCAGGCTTGTAGGCTGCCCCCAATACGAGCAGTTTGCTGCCGTTAAGCGCCTTGCCGTGATCGTTCAGCGCTTCCTGCACCCGATCCACCACGTAACGCGGCATATTCGTGTTAATTTCGGAAGCCAGCTCAATAAAGCGCGCTGTGTAGTTCAGCGATTTCAATTTCCACGAAAGATAGAGCGGGTCAATCGGAATGCAGTGCCCGCCCAAGCCCGGTCCAGGCGTGAACTTCATAAAGCCGAAGGGCTTGGTTGCCGCGGCATCAATCACTTCCCACACATCAATGCCCAAGCGGGCACACATCACGGCCATCTCATTGACCAAGCCAATATTCACCATGCGGAAGGTGTTCTCCAGCAGCTTGGCCATCTCCGCCACCTCAGTCGAACTTACCGGCACCACCGTCTCAAGCGCCTGTTGGTACCATAAGGCAGACACTTCGGTGCAGGCAGCCGTAATCCCACCAATCACTTTCGGCATGTTCTCGGTCGTCCAATCTTCGCGTCCAGGATCCACCCGTTCGGGCGAGAAAGCCAGGAAGAAATCATCGCCTACTTTCAAATCACTAGATTCGGTCAGTGCATTCAGTACCAATTCGCGCGTCGTCCCTGGATAGGTAGTCGATTCGAGCACGATAACCTGGCCGGCATGCAAGTGATTGGCCAATTCCTCAGCCGCAGAAAGAATAAAGGAGAGATCCGGGTCTCCCGTCTTGCGCAAGGGCGTGGGCACACAAATGCTGACTGCATCTGCCTTGGCCAAATCCGCGAAATCCGTACTGGCCTTGAGCTTGCCATCCTTTACAAGCCGCGCCAAAGTCTCCGTTTCAATATCACCAATGTACGAATCTCCGGCATTCACGGCATCCACTTTGCGCGTATCCGGATCAATGCCGATCACAGAGAAACCCGCATTGGCAAATACCACGGCCAATGGCAATCCTACATATCCCAGACCAAGCACAGCCACTAGAGCTGTGCGCTCCTCAAGCTTGCGCTCGAGCGCTTTTCGTTCAGATGTCATGACACCTCTAAAACAGACTCAGCTGCTCTGGATTTTGATTTTCGGGAAGGGATGGGAGCATGGTTTCCTGCACATCAGCGGCGGACATTAGTCCCGGCAGTTGAGCAAAATCGGCTTCAACCACGCTGCGCAGCGAAGGCTGGTGCAGCGCAGCAGCCGGATGGTACATGGGAATTACGAGCCTCCCACGGACACGCACCGCCTTGCCGTGCACCTGGCTGATCTTGGCATTCGGGAGAAAGCGGGCCAGTGAAAAGCGGCCAAGCGTGACGATCACCCTTGGGTTGATCGCCTGTATTTGACGCTCCAAATATCCATTGCAGGACTGCAATTCTTCGATTTGCGGATCTCTATTTCCAGGCGGGCGGCATTTTACCACATTGGTAATAAACACTTCCTCACGAGTTAGCGCAATGCTGGCCAGCAGTTCTTCAAGAAATTTGCCGGCTGCGCCCACAAAGGGGCGTCCTTGCTCGTTCTCGTGGAAACCAGGCCCTTCGCCGATAAATACAATCTCGGCATCTGCCGGCCCCTCGCCAGGAACCGCTTGCTTCCTTGAATGATGCAATTCGCAGAGTGTGCAGGCGGCTGCCTGTTCGGCAACTTCGCTCAGGATTTCAGCAGGCTTCATCGCGCGGCACTCTGGGGCGTGTTTTGGATCAAGCCCAGGTGGTCCAGCTGATTCAACTGCATGAGCAGGGCGTCTTCCCCGTTGTCGTGATAATAGCGCGTACGGCGGGCCACTACCTGGAAGCCAAAACTCGCGTAGAGTGCCTGGGCGGCCGGATTACTGGCCCGCACCTCAAGCCTAGCAGATTGGGCGCCTTTTTGGGCGGCGCGGCCAAGCACATGCAGTAATAGGCGCTTCGCCAGGCCTCGTCGCCGAAATTCGGGTGCCACCGCAAGATTGGCGATATGCACTTCATCCACCAATAGCCAGGGAACCACGTAGGCTGCAATCTTTACTTGGCCTGTCGCATTCGTTACAACGCACACCCAAGGGTCGGAAGCGTTATTACGCTCCACTTCAAATTCATAACTGTTCTTTGACCAGGGAGTTGGAAAAATAGCCTGCTCAAGCTTAAGCACCGCGGCAATATCTGCCTGGCGCATCGGTCGCATTCGAAATTGGAGCGGCTTCGCGATGGTCATGCCGCAATCGCCTGGTCGCTTTGTAAATAGCTGGGCCCCAGCCCTGCTTTGGATGCAAATTCCCCCGTCTCAAAGCGCTCCCAGGCCAGTTCCGCCAACAGCGACGGCCGGCGCACATTGTGCGCCGGCGAAGCGATCAACGCGTTTTTCCGCTTGCGCCCCAACACACGGTATTCCTCTTCGCCCAACTCACCGCAAATCAATGTCGGCTCTGAAATCGACGTGGCGAATTCCTCTAAGGTTTTTAAACTCGCTTCGCCCTGCGAGCGCCAACGTTCATCCTTCGCCGCATACATGCCTACTGCCAAGCGCCCGCGCCCCGCTTGAAGCAAAGCCGCCAATGGCACCTTGCCGATAGGCTGCCCAGCCGCAATCACATCAAGCGTCGGGATGGGGATGAGCGGCAAACGGCGTGCGAAGCTCAAGCCTTTGGAGAGCGCCAGACCAATCCGCAGCCCGGTATAGGACCCCGGCCCAATGGCGATCGCAAGTGCCTGCAGATCTACGACTGAAACACCGCTTTGCAAGAGTGCTTTTTGAATCGCGGGGGCTAATTCCACGGTGTGGTAGTTCTGGGTCTGCCAAATGCTTTCGTAAAGCACCTGAACGCCATCATAGAGCGCCAGGCCCATCGCCCGCGTGGAGGTATCCAGCGCCAGCAGTGTCATGCGAGGCCGAAAACCGTTTCCTGCAGGTTTTCAAGCAGGGCTTCGTAATGCGATCCTTCAGGGGCGATTTCCACCCGCCGGCGCTCTTCATCCACGATAAACATTTTCAACCAAAGGCGTTCCTGGGGCAGCACCTGGTCGATCTTATTCGCCCATTCAACCACCATTGGGCCGCGCGCCACTAGATCATCGATCCCCAATGCTTCGGCCTCGGCCACATTCTCCAACCGATAGGCATCCAGATGAGTAAACTGCAAATCGTCTCCCCGCCCGTAGAGATTGATTAGCACAAAAGTTGGGCTGGTCACGGGGTCCGGCGAACCCCAACCAGCCACCAATCCCTGCACCAAGGTGGTTTTCCCTGCGCCTAGATCCCCTTGCAGACAAATGACATCGCCCGCTTTCAGGGCGGATCCCAGTTGGATGCCCAGCCTTCGCGTTTGATCGGCACTATTGCTAAAAAATTCGACGGCTCCCGCATCCAAAATCGGCATAATAAACGATTATAAGCCAGCGGGATAGCCGCGGCAAGCAGCGCTGCGCGCGGCCACTACCCGGATGCCTTTAGCGCCTTAGCCAGAAATTGGTCTTTATCCACGATCACACGCAGATGTTCGCCCGCGCCCAACTGGCGCTGCCCCTGCCACACCTCAACCCCGAGACGCACTTTGCGGTCTTCCTGCGCCAGCACGACTACCCTGGCCTCCACCTCAGCCCCAATCGGGCAAGCCGCCAAATGTCGCACGTTTACTTCCACGCCAACGGTGGTATGGGTATCAGGCAGATGTTCATCCAGCAGCCTGCGTGCGGTGATCTCCATAAAGGCGATCATACTTGGCGTGGAGAGCACGCCCACACTTCCGCTGCCAATGTGCGCGGCGCTGTGCTCGGCCGCCACCGTGAAGCTGGCCCGCTGGCTCAATCCCGCTTTGATAGCATCCTCAGTCATCTACGCTCCGTTCTCAAGCTGCCAGAAACCAATCTGTACCTTCTTTGAAATCGAGCTTTTCAAGCTGTTCACGAATCAGAGGGCGAGCGCCGCGTGCGCTTACCGCGCTCAACAGAATCGGCCGCTCATATCGGCGCCACCAAGCCATCAGCTCATCCGCGGCCAGGATCGGCTTGCCCCGGCGCGTGCGCCCGATTTTCTTGGGGTCTATATCAATGAAGGCTTCCAGCGGCGCGCCCCTATGCAGCAGGTGTTTGCTCAGCCGGCGCCCCATCATGCCCGCACCCCACAGGAATACAGCATCTCTTCCCTTAAGTGGCCCGCGATTCAAGTAATGAGCTTTGGCACGCAAAAAATTTTTCACCGAATAACGATCATCGCTGCGCGTTAGGCGAGTGGGATGGTCGCGCCACGAAAGCAGCATGTCCGGAACCTTAGCAAAGGCCACCCCTGCTTCCATCAAGCGCAGCCACAAGTCATAATCTTCCGCCCAGCCATGCTCCTGGTAGCCGCCAATTCCCAGAACGATATCTTTTCGAAACATTGCGCTGGGGTGCGCCAGCGGGCTCTCGACGAAGCGGTCCCTACGGATATCCTCATCGTGCACCAACGAATTCAGCCAATTGATATAAATTCGGAATCCTTCACGCAATTCACTCTCGGGAAAGCCCTCCACCAAGCAAGCCACCACTCCCGTCTCCGGATGCGCGTCCAAAAAATCCGCTTGCCTGGCTAATCGTTCGGGATGTGCAAGATCATCCGCATCCATGCGCGCTACGTAGTTTGCCTCGCAGGCTGCTAGCCCGGCATTGAGTGCTGGGATGATGCCCGCATGGTCGCGGCCCCCCACGCGCAACCGCGCATCTTTAAGCGCGTACCCTTCCAGCATTGCCAACGTGCTATCCGTAGATCCGTCGTCCACGGCCACGATCTCAAAATCGGGCTCCGTTTGCGCAAAGAGACTATCCATTGTTTCAGAAAGTGTCTTGGCTACGTTAAAGCATGGCATCAGGACGGATATACGCGGCATCGTCAAATTCTACTCTCAGGCCAGGCAGGAATACATCGGGTAAGATTCCCAAATGGACAAAATATTCGCTGAATTAGCGCAATCTCTTCAGTCGTGGTGGCTCAAATTGCAGTTGGCTCAGAAAGCGCCAGAATTGCTTATTGCCCTGCTGATCGTGATAGTGGGCTTCTATTTGGCCCGAGTTGTCGGGGCCGTTGTGAGGCGCGGCCTGCGCCACCGGAAGGCCGATGAGGAAATTTCAGTGCTGGTCTCCCGCCTGGTCCACTGGGGCATCATCATTTTGGTTACTTTGGTGGCGGCGCAGAAAGTGGGGCTGGATATCAGCGCATTTCTGGCGGGCCTTGGTATTTTGGGCTTCACCGTTGGTTTTGCTCTACAGGATGTGAGCAAAAATTTTTTGGCTGGCATGCTGATACTGCTCCAACAGCCCTTTAGCCTGGGCGACATGATCGAAGTCGCCGGTTTTAAGGGCACCGTGCTGGAAATCAATTTACGCGACACCGAAATGCGTACGGTGGATGGGCTGCGCGTCCGCATCCCCAACGCGGATGTGTTCACCAGCCCCATCGTCAACTACACCAACCTCTCCAGCCGCCGCATAACGATCAGCTTTGGTGTTGCCTACACCAGCGATTTAGCCCGAATTCGGGAAGCCGCCGTCCAGGCCATCGAGCGCATCCCTGGGGTGTTGACCAATCCGATCATTGATTTTCGATTTGAGACCTTTGGGGACACCGCGATTCAAGCCAGCGTTTTCTACTGGTGCGACATGCGACAGACCACCTACAGCCAGGCGCTGGACGCCGGCATCCGCGCCATTCAGGGCGCCTTGCAAAGCAACAATGTAGAAATTCCGCTTGCTCCGCACGAGATTGCCAGCCCCAAATCACGCAAGAAATAAACGCTAGCGATACAAGTTGCGGTTGATGACCCAGTCCAAAACTTCATCAGGAAGCAGTTTTGCAAGCCAGATAGCACTGCGCGTTCCCCGCCCAACGATGTAACGCGTTCGTGGACGGCGCGCACTGAGCGCGTGCCATACAACGCGTGCCACTGTTTCTGGCGGCAGGCCTCGCTGGCCCGAGCCTTGCACCCGTTGGTAGCTGCGTTGCATTGCGTGCCCATAGAGAGCGTTGGCCCGGGCCGGGTATCGCTTGCGGGCTTCATCCACCCAAGCCAGCGACTTCTGCCAAATTGGCGTAGCGATAGTGCCCGCCTGGATGCTGGCCACGTGTAGATTCCAAGGCAGCAGCTCACGCCGCAGAGAATCGGTGAACGCTTCGAGCGCAAACTTAGAAGCCGAATAAGGCCCCAGAAAGGGCGCGGCCACCCGCCCACCAATCGAACTCATGTTGACCACCCGCCCTCTGCCCGCCCTAAGCAAAGGCAACGCCGCTTGCGTGACTGCCACCTGGCCGAAAAAATTAACTTCGAATTGGCGGCGCAGATCATCCATCTCCAAAAACTCAAGGGGGCCAGGCATGCCAACCCCGGCGTTATTCACCAGCCCCTGAAGGCCAGCACTGCCGCGCAGCGATGAGATATGTTTGATGGCCGACCGAATCTGCTTTGGCTTCGTCACGTCCAGCGCAAGCGCCGAGATGTTGGCATGCGCCGCTTCCAGGCGCTCGGCATCGGCTTTGCCGCGCACACCTGCATACACGCGCCAGCCGCGTTGAGCGAGATCCAGCGCGCAGGCGAAACCGATCCCGGTAGATGCTCCGGTAATCAAAACCGCGGGGTCTTTGGTGTTAAGCATTGGCTGCCTGCCAAGAATTCGCTGGGCAATTTCCTGGTTTTTGTAAATACGTTCGTAGATTAATAGTCCCGCATCGCCCAACCGGCAGTTGGTTCCTGCTCCCAGGGATACACGATATAAGCATCGGTGCTGGCTGCGAAATAATCCGGTCGCGCCGTGCCAAACATATTGCGGTGCGGGTTGAAATGCAGCACACTGGTAAACGGCATGCCGCCCGCTGCCGAAACCCGGTTTTTCACCGCCGTGCTGGTTCGCCCCGAACCCCACACATCGTCCACCGTGAGCACCCGTCGGGCGCTGAGTAGTTCGTCCCCAGGAAACTGCAGAAATTGGGGCCAGACCAGCATATTTTCGCGTTTGTTCTCAAGATCACCCGGAAAATCCACGGCGGCCGTGAGAATACCACTCAAGCCCATGCGCTCTGCCAACATTCCCCCGGGAACTATTCCGCCGCGGGTGATGATCAGCATCGCCTCAAAATCGTGCTCGAATTGGTCGATCAGCAGATCTACCAGCTCCTCAACCTCTTCCCACGTAACCAATTCTCTGCGCATCGCCATAAACACCTCGCCGAGCAAGCGCTTTGCGCTTCGCCCACGTTGCCGCCAGCGGCATTATAGCAGTGAGGGTGGGTTCACCTCTATCTGCCATCCCACAAACTTGACCCCCCTAAGCACGGAGACCGGATCCGGCCCGCGTAGCACGATTTGCCAACGATAGCGGCGATTTAAGCGTGCATAAAAACAGGGCACCGGGCCAATCAAATCTGTATTGCCACGCTCCTGTTTGCGCAACAAGGCACCTACCGTCGCAGCCATCTTCTTCGCATCCTGTTCGGCTTTGCGAGCATCCGTATCCGAATAAAGGAGCCTTACAATTTGTGCGAAGGGTGGAAAACGTAACCGTCTTCGTTCTGCGGTTTCCCGATGGTAAAAAGCCTCATAATCGTGTTTGGCCGCCGCCTGGATCACGTAATGATCCGGGTGGAAGGTTTGCAGCACCACCTGGCCGCCCAGCGGGCTGCGCCCAGCTCTACCGGCCACCTGTGTCAACACCTGGAATACGCGCTCCGGAGCCCTGTAATCCGGCATGTGCAGCCCCACGTCAGCCAACACCACGCCCACCAGAGTGATCAGCGGCAGGTCCAGCCCCTTGGCCAGCATCTGCGTGCCGATCAAGATATCCGCCCGTCCCTCGCTGAAATCTCGCAGGATACGATCATGGGAACCCTTGCGCCGTGTGCTTTCTCGATCCCAGCGCAGGGTGCGAGCTTCGGGAAAAAGTTTCTCGATTTGCTGTTCCACGTTCTGGGTACCGCTGCCGTAGGCTCGGATGCGGGCGCTATTGCAATTTGGGCAATGGGTGGGCATATTGCGAGCGTAGCCGCAATGATGGCAGAGCAGGGCCATTTTTTCCACCGGCGCAAGCGGGCCGGATTTGCCGTTCACATGTTGCGTGAGCGGCATCTCGCAATTGGGGCATTGCAGCGCGTCCCCGCAATCGCGGCAAAAGACGTAAGTGGCTGTCCCGCGCCGGTTTAGGAAAAGGATCGCCTGCTGCCCCTGGGCCAACGCCTGCGCCAGGCCTTCCTGCAGCGCATGGCTGAAGATCGAGCGGTTGCCCTGTCGCAATTCGCGACGCATGTCCACGACATCCACCGGCGGCAAAGGCAGCGCCTCTACCTGCTCGCCAACCCGCTGATAGTTGAACTGTTTAGGAAATTTCTTCTGGTGCGCTGCCGCTGTCTCGCGATGCGCAAGGATGCGTCCAGGCAATTCAGCCAGCTGCCAAGCGCCTTTCTCCGCCCGATAGCGGCTGGCCACATCCGGGGTCGCCGACCCCATCAAGCACAAGGCCCCGGTCATCTTGGCATAGGCAATGGCTGCACGACGAGCATGGTAATGAGGCGTTTGGCCTGCTTCGTAATAGCTGTCGTCGTGGGATTCATCCACCACGATGAGACCTATATCCTGCAAGGGCGCAAACAGGGCGCTGCGCGGCCCGACAATGATGGGCAGATGGCCCGCACGCGCCCGCCGCCATGTGTCATAGCGCTCGCCTTCCGAAAGCTCTGAATGCAGTAGCCCCACCTGCCCCGGAAAACGGCCTTGAAAGCGGCGCACGGCTTGGGGGGTCAGCGCAATCTCAGGAACCAACACAATCGCCTGCCGTCCCAAAGCCAGCGTTTTGGCTACTGCCTGCAGATAAATCTCCGTTTTTCCGGAGCTAGTCACCCCGTGGAGCAGCATCGGTTTAACCGCCTGCCCCTCCCAGGCCTGCACCAGCGACTTGTGCACCGCCTCCCACACCTCTTGCTGATCCGTCGTGAGGGTTAATGGCTGGCTGGGGTCATAAGCCAATTCGTCCACCGGGTCACGAAGCGTCTCGCGCTCGCTCAACCTGATCAGGTCCATTTCCTCCAGCTTGTAGAGATCCTGTAGATTGCCGCCACTCTCAGCATACAGCCAACTCACATCTACTGGCCCCGCCTCGCGCGCCAGCGCCTGGATCATCAGCGCCCGTCGCTCCTGAGTGGCGTCGGTTTGTCCCAGCCGCAATTCGCGGCCAACCAGCGCATGCGGATTCGACGCAAGCTGCGCGGTGCGCACCGTTTTGGGCCGCACCCGCGGCCGGGGCAACACCGGTTCCGATTCAACCAGCGCGTTTTTGACCAGCGCCGCAATCGTGCTGCGCCAGTTTCGGCGCGGCAGCGCTTTATCCAGTTGACGGCCGCGCAGCGGTCCGCGCGCTTCAAGCAGATCCAGCAGCTGGCGTTGCGGCTGGCTGATTTGCCCGTCGAACTCCTTGACCCCAACGGCTAGCCCATAACGTACATCCGCCGCCTGGCCCACGACTGGCGGCAGCATCAGCCCCACGCAGGCTGCCAGCGGCGAAAGCGTCGTTTGGCTGATGTGCTCGGCCAGCGCAAGCTGCTGCGTGGTCAGCGCCGGCTGCTCGTCCAGCAAGCTGAGCACCGCCTTGGTTTCCGGCACTTGTGCCTCTTTCACATGACCGAGCACGACCCCTTGAACAATTTGGGCACCAAAAGGCACCAGCACCAGATGGCCCGGGAGCAACCGGCCTTCCAGTTCCTTCGGGCTGTGATAGTGAAACACGCCCGACACACGTGGCACGTTGACGGCGATCTCGATGTACTCGCGCATCGCCGTTAAGGTAGGAAGCCGATATAGAGTTCGTTTTCGAATGCGAGAAAAATCGCCCGGTTGGGGCTTACCGCAAAGGCGGTTACCACTCCTTCGGGCAGTAAGGATTCAGAGCGATATTGGCGCACCAGGCTCAGCCGCAGGCTGAATTGATACACCGCGGGCGTGATTGGATCCAGTATGTAAATCGAAGGCTCTGGCGGATCAGAGGCTTGCATTTGCAGGAAATGGGCGCCCTCAATTTGAGGGCCATCTTCGCGCCCCGGCCGGCTGTCTGAATAGTCGGCAGGGTCCTGGCAGGTGGTTGGGTCTTCAATGTCATCACTGAAGGTACATACCGCGGTTTGGCCCTCAAGATCCAGTAGATACAGATCGCTTTCCTGCACCGCGATATCGATCACATCCTGCAATTTGGGTACATCCACACCAAAATAAAACCGCGGCGGCTCCACAAAGGCAAACTCCTCGCCCGAATACAGCCACACTGCGTTGGTCAGCGGATCCAGCACATAAAGGTTTTCGTTCTCAACGGAGATCGCCAGTGGGTTGCCCCAGTTGCTGTCCGGGGCTTCAAGCGGCGTGGCCAAGGGGCGCTCGTCAACGATGCAATAGATCAGGTTGCCATTGGCATCCATCGCCACCAGTGCCGCACCCTGTGGGTTGGTTGGTGGCAACAGGGCCATATCCACCAGGGCACTCACTATGTAGCCGCCGTATGGGCCAGGCCCGCAGCTAAAGCCTTCGTCCAGCTGGTAACCGCCCCCCGTCAGAATCGCCCGCAATATTGCGCCGTCCGCCGAATTCAGCATATAAAGTTCCCGGTTGGTCGCCACCATACGCGTAATGCGCACGCCGTCTGGCAAAGCACTAAACAGCGCCAATTGGAAATCGAGCCGCTCAATCGCATCAAAATCATCCAGCGCTGATTGCGCCTGCAGCACGAGCGCGGCTGCCTCATCCGTGGCTTCGTAGTCTGCGGCTCGTTGGGCATTCGCAAGGGCGGCGGCCCAGGCCTCCCGAATTTCGGCCGGGTCTTCGCGCGCCTCGGCCGCGGCGGCCGCGTTTTGCGCGCGGGCCATGTAATTCCCGTAGAGTTGCCCACGCCCCACTTGTAAATAAATGATTGCCACCAGCACCACCACGGCCACGGGTACCAGGCCCGCGATTAACGCCATTGTGCGCGGCGCTAAATCAAAGTTGGCACCCTCAGGAAGCATTCCAAGCAGAAAATTGCGCAGGCGCGGCCCCACCCGCTCAACCACATCCTGAATTCGCTCGCGCAACCCATCAAAAATAAGCGAGGCCGAGCCTTGCTTCAGGCTGTGAGACGGCCAGGTTTGCGGCCCGCGGCTGGCCCCCGTTGCATCTTCCCCCAAAGGCTGAGCTGCAGGCGCTGCCCGGGAACTGGCCTCAGGAACCTCTAGCGCCTCCCAGGAACGCGGCGCATCGCTCTGTGCTCCCTGTTCGGGCTTGCTTGTTATTGGGCGCGCCGGTTCAGCCGTTTCCAGCGCTTCGGCGTCGCGGCTGGTCGCCATCAGACGAACAGTGCCTGTGCCCGGCTTGGCCGCCAACAACACGGCTTCAAGGTCCGTACCGGCCTGCGCCAGGAAACGCCTCCGTAGCGTGGCGAGTTTCTGGTTGCGCACGTCCAGGAACGTGGTTTCGCTCCACCCTGCGGGCAGTGCCGGCATCGCCAGCAACAAATCATCTTCCTTGACTTCAGTCTGGTAATAACGGATGTCGGTGGTCTGGCTCAAACCCAGGCCCCGCCCCGCTGTCTGGGGGTCGTAGAAATGCTGGATATCTCCGGCCCCAATAAGAAAGGCATGCGCTGGGCCGCATTGCGCAAGAAAAACCCGTTCCCCTCGCACAGCGAGCATCGTAAGCCGCGCTAAGGCTGCCGGTTGTTCCTTTCCCTGACTCTGATTGAGCTTGTACAAATAGAGATTCAGACGTTCAGCCTGTTCGCGCAGCGCGGAGGTTACCGAGCCCTGAGATTGGAAATAGCCCTGCGCCATATCGTCCAGCAGCTTTTGGAGCTGGGCCGGCCGCATCTGCATCCCCCCTTGAATGGATAGCAGCAGTACCAGTCGCTCATCCTTACGCCCGCGCGGCGCGCGCCGCGGCGGATGCGCCAGGAGCAAGCCGGGCAAATTGGCTTGGTCTTGTCCATCCTGGCGATGTAGGGGGACGACGAGAAGGTCTAACTTAGAAACCATCCGGGTGCTCGACAAATATAGAACACATTTGCCAAATTATACTGGTAAAATCTGGCGGCCCTTCCGGGGCTGCGACCCCATTCCAAAAACACTAAGCTCTCACACCCATGCGCATTGACGTCATCACAAATTCAGAAGATTGGGCAGACCTCTCCGACGAATGGAATCAGCTGCTCAGCCAGAGCGCGGCCAAGCTCCCCTTCCTGCGATATGAATTTCAGCGCACCTGGTGGCAGCACCAAGGCGGGGGCGAGTGGCCGGATGCACAACTCTTTATTCTGGTCGGGCGCACAGATGATGGGGCGCTTGTAGGCATTGCACCTCTCTTTAAAGCAAGCGTTGGCGGGAGCCGCACCTTGATGTTGATCGGCAGCCATGAAATTGCCGACTTCCTGGACTTCATCGTACGCCCCGCGGATCATTCTGCTTTTCTCGCGATCCTTATCGAGCACCTTGCAAGTCTGGATTCGGGTATTTGGCAGCGGCTTGAACTCTATAACCTATTGGGTGATTCGCCAACACTCCCATTGCTCGAAAGGCTCGCCGGCGCTGCTGGTTATTCCTACACGCAGGATGTCTTGCAACCCAGCCCCTATATCGTTGTCCCCGAAAGCTTTGAAGCCTTTATAGATTCACTGGATAGCAAGCACGCCCATGAACTACGCCGCAAAATGCGCCGCGCCGCTCGGCAGGCAGTTCCCGTCGAACTCGAAATCGTAAACCAAACCGAGGACCTCGACGATGCGCTGGAGGATTTTTTCCGACTGATGCGCCTAGAAGCCCATAAAGCTGATTTCCTCCGCGAGCCGATGCGCGCTCAGATGGAAGCCATCGCACGGGCGGCCTTTGAACACGGTTGGGGCCAATTCGCCTTTCTCAAGGTTGGCCATGCGCGCGCTGCCGCCTACCTGAACTTCGATTTTGATAACCGCATATGGGCCTACAACGCCGGATTCGATCTTGCTTATGCGCAGCTCTCCCCTGGCTGGCTGCTGACGGCCAAGATGATCGATTGGTGTATCGCTCAGGGGCGCCAGGTTTTTGACTTTATGCGCGGCGATGAAGAGTACAAATATCATTTTGGCGGCGTGGATCGCTTCGTCCTCAAAGCCACACTCACTCCCCATAACAAATAGCGCTTCCCGCGCCCCCAACCAAAAAGGGCCAGCTAAGCTGGCCCTTTTTAAATGACAAGCGTCCAGGTGAGGGGGGCACCCAGACGCTCGTCGAGCGAGATTATACCGTGGCGGGATTCCCTGTCAAGTCTCTTTGGGAATCAACTGTCTGTTTTGGGAAAATCTAGAAATCTATTAATCAAAAAGCGAAGGGGCTTCCTTCGCTTCTGTACCCC
>QWJF01000019.1 GCA_009391835.1 Chloroflexota bacterium
AATATTGTACAGGGGATGGAACGGAACGAATAGCAGCTTAGTGGCGCAAAAAAAACACCTGTAGGTGGTGTTTTAGGAGCGGGTGGCGGGATTCGAACCCGCGCATGGTAGCTTGGGAAGCTACTGCCTTACCACTTGGCTACACCCGCATGTTCCGGATTATAGAGCACCCAAAATAAGCCGTCAAGCAGCGTCACTCGATTGAGATATTTCGGGCACTTCGATTTCTTTCACGGGCATATTCTTGAGCAAGATCGCTCCCACAAAGGCGAGTAGAGTGGTAGCACCCCCAATCGCATAAACCGATCGCGGATTGATTGCTTCATAGATATAGCCCGCCCAGATCGGCCCTGCAATCAATGCCAGGCTTCGCGCGGATTGGTAGAGGCCTAGCAGGAAACCGCGCGAACGACGCGAACCGAAGCGGGTAACCAGCGATTGGGTATTGGGTTCTCCCACCCCAAAACCGAATGCAAAGGGTGCCAGGAAAAGCGTGGCAATCAGTGGGCTTCCGGCGATGGCTAGTCCGAAGAGCGAAACGGCAATGGAGGCCTGGCCCAGGATCAACAAATTTCGCTCCCCGAACCGCGCCACCAGTGGCCGCAGGAAAACGATCTGCGTGAGCACTTGTGTGGCGCCATTAAATGCCAGCATCAACCCAATATAGAGCTGAATTCGCCCAGGGTTTGCTGCTTCAGCGAAGATAACATGGTTGGCATACAGTGCAAATGTGGCCGGTAAAGCCGCGAAAGCCAGGGAACTGACAAAACCCACTGCGAGAATGAGCACCAGTGCCTTATCTGAAAAAATCAGGCGCATGGGCAGTTTTACCCGCGCCCGCTCCTCACGATTTCCGCTGCTGCGTTCCTCAGGGGGCAGGGATTCTTTCAGTGTAAAGATGGTCAGCAGCAAGGTAATCACTGTGACCACTGTCGCCCCAATGAAGGGCAACACCAGCCCATAATTGCCTAGAATGCCGCCAAAGGCTGGGCCGAAGACAAAGCCTGCCCCAAAAGCCGCTTGCAGCAAACCCAAGCCTTGAGCGCGCTGATCATCAGGAGTGATATCGCTGATGTAGGCTTGCGCGATGGTGATATTGCCCCCGGTAATACCATCCAGCAAGCGAGCCACAAACAGCATTGCCATGCCACCGGTCAGTGGCAAATTAAGGCCCAACTGATCAAGTAGCGCTCCGAGTTGCCCGGCATAAATAAAGAGTACAAAGGCCGCCACGGTCCCCACCTGGCTCAGGATCAATATGGGGCGGCGTCCATAACGATCCGATAGCCGCCCCAACCAGGGCGCTGCGATGAATTGCGCGCCGAAGAAGGCGCTCGCCAACAACGTTATTTGTGGAACGGTTCCCTGAAAGGTGCCTTCTGCGTATAACGGCAGAATTGGGATGATGACCCCCGCCCCCAGAATGTTCGTGAAGATGATAAGTAGGATGGGGTAAAGTCGTTTCTTATCCATCAAATTACAGTCCAAGCCATTGGGTGGTTTGCAAGGGCAGTTCACTGAGCCGCCCGCGTTTGATCGTGCATTGCGGCAACGAATCAATGAAGAGGCTCCCGTAGCTTTTGGTAAGCAAGCGCTTGTCCAGCACCACCACTACGCCCCGGTCGGATTGGGTTCGGATCAACCGGCCAAAACCCTGGCGAAATCGCAGGATTGCTTCTGGGACCTGGTAGTCAAAGAAGGGACTCTCGAAGGTCTCTGAGCGCGCCGCCACAATAGGGTCAGTTGGTACGTCAAAAGGCAATCTAACAATGGCCAGCACTGACAGGGCGTCGCCGGGGATATCCACGCCCTCCCAAAACGCACGTGTCCCCAGCAGGATGGCCGCCTCACTGCTTTTGAAGTTTTCCAGGAGGGCGTGCGAAGAGGCACCCTCGCCCTGCTCGTAAACCTGGATATCCGCTTCCGCCAGGCGTGGCGCGATTGCCTGCGAAGTGCGCCTCAATTGTGCATAAGAGGTAAAAAGTGCCAGCGTCCGCCCGTTGGCCGCCTTCGCCAGTGCGGTTAAGGTTCGTTCCACAGCCGATTGATAGGCATGTCTCTCCGCGGGTTCGGGAATATCCTCCGGCAAGTAGAGCAGTGCAGCGTTTTCGTAATCAAAGGGAGAACCCAACGCCAATTCATCCGCGTCTACGGCTTGCAAGCGGCGCCGGATGTAGTCAAAATCCCCAGCTGCAGTCAGCGTGGCTGAAGTCAGGATCACCGAGGATTTGGGATGCCAGATATGCTCTTCCATCAAGTGCCCTATGTGCAGAGGCGCGGCTTGCAGGATAAGCTGATGGCGGTTTGGACGAATCTCAACCCAGTAGACGAAATCCTCGCGCGGCTCGAATACCAACGCATTCAATTGCTCATTGACCGATTTTAGGCTTCGGTACAGCGTGCCCAGGTTGCCCAAAAAGTCCTCGGCTTCTTCATTGCCCCGCTCAACCAATTCAGAAAGCCCCTGCCCGATTTGCTCTACGACGCCAATTAAAGGCTCCAATAGCTTTTGCGCCTCTTCCCAGGCCATTTCCACTGTCAGCCATGCGGGTTGGACGCGTGTGCTGGCCAGGATGCGTTCCTGATGGGCATAATCCCCCAGCGGGCGGCCTTCCCGTTCTTCCTCAAGAAACTGGCTGATGGAAGTAAATACGTTACCGAGTTGGTTCTGGAATTGGAATGCCTTATCGGTAGCCCGCTCTGCCAGTACTTCAAGGGCGGCGTATTCGCTGGGTTGCAGTATGTCCTGTGACGCCACCAGAATTCGCCCGATCAAACCGGAATTTGCCCCGCCCAGGTCACGCAGCGTCCGTTCAGCCTCAGGTTGAGTGAGGCGAAAGCTAAGCGCGCTCGTGGTTGCCGATTCCATATGATGCGCTTCATCAACAATCAGGTATTCGTAGTCTGGAAGCACTCGATTCCCCGTGGCCACATCCGCCAGCAACAAGGCATGGTTGACCACCAGTAGATGGGCAGTTTGAGCTGACTGGTGGGCGCGGTGGAAGGGGCAAATGCCACCCATGCGTCGCACACAGGTTTCTCCCCCGCAATTCTCGTCATTGGCTGATAACCGGCCCCAAACGGCCCGCTCAGCCGGCCCGGTCAGATTGATATCCGCCCGATCTCCAGTCTCGCTGTCTTGGAGCCACACCATCACTTTGGCCAAAACGCGCACCCCGTCCGCACTTTCGGGTTCGAGACGCCGCATGGCCTCCAAGCGACGAGGGCATAAATAGTTGTTGCGGCCTTTCAATACGCTGGCGTTGATCTCCTCACCCAGCGCAGCCGCCAGGTCGGGAATATCCTTGTGAATTAGTTGGTCTTGCAAGTTGATCGTATTGGTAGAAATCACCACCCGGGTATCGTTTCGGACTGCCCATTGCGCCGCCGGCAGCAGGTAGGCCATTGATTTGCCTGTGCCAGTCCCCGCTTCCACCATCAAGTGCCGCCCATCGGAAAGCGAGCGCGTAACCGCCTTTAGCATCTCCACTTGCTGGGGGCGGTATTCGAATTCCTCGAACTGCTTGGAGAATGCGCCGCCGTATTCAATCGGCGCGGCGGCTTCTTCGGCATCCAAAAGAGCGAGATCGGTGGGCTTGCCTTTACGAGGCTGTAGATCAGCTGGTGCGGGCTTCTGGTAGATCGGGCCATCCAACACCAAGCCATGACCATCTGCAGGACGCGGTGGCGCCACCTCACTGGCGCGGGCTTTAAGTGCCTCCTTGAAGGCCCACTCGCCGCCCCAGGCCTGCTGTTCACCGAGCCGAACAATCTCGGCCAACAGAGCTATCGGCAATTCCTGCATTTTGTCGCTGAGTTTCTGGAACACGCCAACAGTCACTCGTGCGTCGTCCAATGCGCGGTGCGTGGCGGGTAGTGGGATATTGAGTAGCTTGCCGAGTGCCCCAAGGTTGTAGCGACCCGCCCGCGGCAACAGCACGGCCGCCATATCATAGGTGTCAATCGAATCGTTTTGTTTGAGTACTCCTTGACGTCGCAAAAAGGAGAGATCAAAACTTACTCGCTGGCCCAACACAGGGGCATCGCCCACGAATTGGCCCAGTTCGTCCAATACTTCCCCGATAGGCGGCGCACCACGCACCATATCATTGGTGATACCGGTGAGTTGGGTAATAAACGGGGAAATCGGCCGCCCCGGATTAACCAGTGTGGACCACTCGCTCACCGTGCGTTTGCCTTCAAATCGCACAGCGCCTATCTCGATAATTGCGTCGTTCTTGGGGTCAAGGCCGGTGGTTTCGATGTCTACGGCAACAATGGAAGGCATTCGGGGATTATATCGGGCTTTGAAGTGCCGGGCGTTCTGGGCGAACCGCAGTCCGCGCCGCTGTGTACTATATAATGGCGTTCTTACTTATTTCATGGAGGATCGGTGATTAGCGAAGTTGCCCAAAAATTGCGCGTAAACATTCAAAAGGTAATTATCGGCAAGGAAGATGTGCTTGATTTGTTGCTCACGGCTGTATTGTGTGAAGGGCATATTCTTCTGGAAGATGTGCCCGGCATTGGCAAAACCACGCTGGCGCGCGCCTTGGCAGCCTCCTTGGGCAGCAGCTTTAAGCGCATCCAATTCACTCCGGATCTTCTCCCCACAGATGTAACCGGTCTCAGTTGGTTCAACCAGAAAGCGCAAGAATTCGAATTTCGCCCGGGTCCGGTGATGAGCCAGATCGTGCTGGCCGACGAGATCAATCGCGCTACGCCTCGCACCCAGGCTGCCCTGCTCGAAGCAATGCAGGAGCGCCAGGTAACGGTAGATGGGGTCTCCCGACTTTTAGAGCGGCCCTTTCTGGTTCTCGCTACCCAAAATCCAGTGGAACTGGAAGGCACCTTTCCGCTTCCGGAGGCCCAGCTTGATCGCTTCTTGCTCAAAATCGCCTTGGGCTACCCAAACCAGGAAGAGGAAAATCAGATCCTCGAGCGTTTCCGCAGTGATGATCCCTTGCCTGATCTAAAGCCTGTGACGGACGCAACAGAAGTGATCGCCATGATTAAGGAGCGCCGCGCAATTCGCGTAGAAAATTCGGTTCGAGATTACGTGGTTCGTGTGGCCCGTGAAACTCGCCAACACCCTGAAATCGAGTTGGGAGCCAGCCCACGCGCCTCGATCGCCCTCTATCAAGCTGCCCAAGCATGGGCTGCCATCAACGGGCGCAATTATGTAATTCCCGATGACGTCAAGGCAGTTGCTCCTGCCGCCCTCACGCATCGCCTGCTGATCGCCCCCCAGGCTCAGTTGCGCGGCCGCAGCCCCGGGGAACTTGTAGCCGATATCGTCGATTCTGTGGCTGTGCCTGTCGAAGCCTAACCTCCACATGCTTGCCGATAACTGGATAATCCCGCTTAGCATCCTCTTTTTGCTGGGTCTCGCTTTGGAGATTCCTGTCTTAACCATCCTCGCCTTGGCGATGGGTCTCTTGTTGGGTGCGGCCGCCTTTTGGCGCGATCGCGTGTTGAATGGCGTCTCTTATTCGCGCCGCTTGCATTTTCGGAGAGGATTTCCCGGAGAAGATATCAATGTTCGCATTGAGGTAAAAAATGAGAAACTCCTGCCCATTCCCTGGCTGATAGCCAGCGACCTTTGGCCCAGAGCCGCTGCCCCTGTCGGTGACGATTCGCTCGAAAATAGCCACTTGCCCGGTTTTGGTCGCTTAGTGAATGTCCTGCGCATGCCTCCCTTGGGTCAGGTACGGCGCGAGTATCGCCTGCGCTTGGAAAAGCGCGGTGTGTATCCATTGGGACCCGTACGCCTTGAAACAGGCGACCCATTCGGACTATACGCCGCGCATAAAGAAGCGGGCGAAGCAGATACCATTACGATTTACCCCGAGTTGGCCGATATTCGTCGCTTTGAATTGCCCTCGGCCAGCCCTTTTGGCGAGCGGCGCGTGAGGCGTCATCTCTTTGAGGACCCCAGCCGTCCGATGGGTGTCCGCGATTATCAACTTACCGATGAATTTCGCCGTGTTCATTGGCCTGCCACCGCCCGCACCGGCAAAATGCAGTCCAAAGTCTACGAGCCAACCGCCGAACGCGTAATGGTTCTGTGCCTGAACACGGCCACCTCAAAGCGCCACTGGGAGGGCGTTTACCCGGAAATTCTCGAGCACCTTGTCCGCACTGCCGCGGCAGTGGCTTATCAGGTGACTCAGGATGGCTATCAGGTCGGTTTGGTTTCCAATGCCACGATGAGTAACTCGGATCAACCCTACCGCATTCTGCCCGGGCGCTCCAACCAGCAGCTCGCCCTCCTTTTGACGGCCCTGGCAGGTGTCACACCTCTCGTGGGGCTCCCATTCCATCGCTACCTACTACGCGAGCTCCCCAAGCTGCCCTATGGGACGGTGATGCTGGTGATTACGGCTGTGGTTGATGAGCTGCTGCTCGAAACGCTGTTCGAAGCCTGCCAACATGGCCGCAAAGTGGTGCTACTTTCTGTTGCCGAAGAACCACCACCTACAATCAAAGGTATTCAAACCATCCATATGCCGTATCAGGAAGTCGAGTCTCAGGCGGTAGCCAAGTGACAGCTTTGCAGGGCAACCTGCTCAAGATGCTTGGCGTCGAGGCCGGCACTTGGCGGCCCTGGCGCGAGGTCTCGCTACTCTCTGCCTTGCTCATGGACGTGAGCTGGGTGGCTCCCTGGCTGCATGCCTTGGTTCAAGGCACAAACACCGCCTCTGCCGCATCTTTTGCCTGGGTCATGGCAACCCTGGCCATCATCACCTATTTGATCATTCGCCTGAGCGCCGCGTTCAACTGTGGCAGATCAATCCGATGGACTGTATTAGTTCTACCCTTTCTGATCGTTTTGCCTCTCTCTCTGGGAGTGGTCCTTTACCCTGATGCCGCGCTTGGCTATCAGGAAATCCTCCGCCGCTTTTCTCAGGCGATGGCAAACGGAACCTCGCTTATTCCGAACGAATTCTTAACTGCAATGGGATTCGCGTATATCTGGATGCGCGCCACGCGTTGGGCTTCCAGTGAAGTATCTCCCTCCGAGATTTTGCGCCGTTTCAAATCGGCTTTCCTCTTTTTGATTGCGTATGTATTCATTTTTGTGTGGCCTGGGCAGGCAGAATTAAGTGGCTTCGTCTACCTTTTCTTTTTCTTCGCCTGGCTCGCAATGGGGGCATCTCGACTGGCGCGCTCTGAAGTTCAGTTCGCCTCCGGGCATTTCTTTACCTTCGGTTGGTTCCTGACCATCATCGGTGGGCTTGGCTCCTTTTCATTATTCCTGATTTTATTGGGCTGGGGAATCCAAGCTCAATTTAGCTTGGTTCAGAGGGCTGCGCTCAGCCTTTGGCTGCTCTTTTGGGGTATCGTGATTCTGATTTTCTCGCCTTTTATCGTAGCCATCGGCTGGATTTTTGAGTGGATCGTGGCTCGCATAGATCCAGCCACCTGGGAAAGTTTGCAGGGGGCTGGTCAGGTCTTTTCATCGGTTGGAGAAAATCTAAGCCAGTTTGTCCAGAATCTCTCCCAAACTTCGGAAAATTCCTTTCTACAGAATCTTCTGGACTGGCTGAATTCATTGAATTTGGCTGCTGTGCTCATTGCCCTTCGCCCAATAGCCTTCTGGGGCGCGTTGCTCATTTTGCTGGTTACCGGGCTTTACTATGCAGGCCGTCGTATTGGATTTTGGAATGCATTACGTAATGCACGTGCCGCAGAAACTGCGACTATACAAAGTGAGGATTGGTGGCGTAGAATCACCACCGATTGGCGATCGCGTTTTGAAGATTTACGCCAGAGCCTGGCTCAACTCATAGATCCTCAGCGCGGACGCCGCTTGTTGGCGGCTGCCCGAATCCGGCGTGTGTATGCGTATCTTATGGATTTGAGCGAAGTACTGGGACAGCCGCGTAATCAGGCACAAACACCGCTCGAGTTCAAGCCCACTTTGCTCAAGCTCTTTCCGTTTCATGCAGATGAAGTGGAAGTAATTTCCGGCGCCTACATGCGTGTGCGTTATGGGGAGCTGGATGAAACCCCCAACGACGTAATTGAGGTGGATCGGGCTTGGCTGCAAGTTAAGCTTGAGGGTGAGCGTATGAAAAAAAAGAGAAAGAAGGAAGCAGCCGCATCCAAAGCTGCCTAACGTGGCAAAAAAGAAATCGAAACCTCGTTCAAAAACGCCCGCACACGTAACATTTAAAGAACCGTCCGAGCCGCCGAAGCGCCATTGGCGCACGTGGCTGGTTGGGCGCCCCCTGCCGTCAGCAGCCTTACAGGAGGAATCGATCGGCAAGCTGGTTGGCTTGGCCATTTTTGCCTCAGATGCCCTGTCCTCTACAGCCTACGCCACACAGGAAATCCTGGTAATTTTGATTGCAGCTGGCGCCGCCGCGATGACACTATCCCTTCCCATCAGTATGGCCATCGTGGCTCTCCTGCTCATCGTGGCTTTTTCCTACCGGCAAACCATATTTGCCTATCCTCAGGGTGGCGGAGCCTACACCGTCACCCAGGAAAATCTCGGTGAAGTCCCCGCCCAAGCGGCTGGCGCTGCGCTCATGACCGATTATGTGCTCACGGTGGCCGTCTCAGTGTCGGCGGGTGTGGCCCAAATCGTCTCAGCCTTTCCTGGCTTGGATAGCTCGCGCGTTCTGGTCGCCATTTTCCTCGTCGCCCTTGTCAGCTTTATCAACTTGCGCGGCGCACGCGAATCAGGGGCAATTTTTGCGGTGCCCACCTATTTCTTCTTGGCCATGATGCTGTTCACTGTGGGAATGGGTTTCGCCCGCTACTTTTCGGGCAACTTGGGGGCGGTCAGTGGCCCGCCAGAAATTGAACTCGTTGCGACGGGCAGCCTCGGTCTCTTTCTCATCTTGCGCGCCTTCGCCAATGGCACTACCGCCCTTACTGGCATTGAAGCCATTTCCAATGGCATCACCGCCTTTAAAGTCCCGCGCTCGCACAATGCAGCCGCCACGCTAACCTGGATGGTCGGCTTGCTATCTGCATTGTTTTTGAGCATCACATTCCTGTCCCTACAAGTGCAGGCTATTCCGTCCGAGGCTGAAACAGTGATTTCACAGCTCACCCGCACAGTGTTTTCTGGGCGCGGTGGTCTTTACCTTGCGGCAATTTCCTCGACGACGGTGATCTTGGTCATGGCTGCGAATACTGCCTTTGCGGGCTTTCCGCGGCTCAGTGCCCTGATTGCCAACGATGGATACTTACCCCGCCAGCTAAATTACATCGGGAGCCGCCTTGTTTATTCCCGCGGCATTGCGCTGCTCGCAGTGGCTTCGAGCGCATTAATTGTGCTCTTCAACGCCCGCGTGACCGCGCTGATACCGCTCTACGCTGTAGGTGTGTTCTTGTCATTCACTCTTTCGCAGTTTGGCATGGCGCGGCATTGGCTTCGGGCGGGGCGCCCCAATTCGGGTGTTGAGGCGGATCCCCATTGGCGACCGAAGATACTGGTCAATGCCGTAGGTGGAATTGCAACGCTTATCGTGATGGTGGTTTTCGCCATTACCAAGTTTTTGGACGGGGCATGGATTGTCGCAATTGTGATACCCAGCTTGATGGTACTTTTCTCAGTGGTCAAAGCCCATTATCGCCATTTGGCTGATGAATTATCTACTGCGACGTATAAGCCGCACCCGGATGTTAAGAAACACAAAGTCATCTTGCCAGTAAGCGGTGTACACAAAGGCACCATTGAAGCCCTACGCTTAGCCCGCTCTATCAGCAAGGATATTACCGCCGTGCACGTGTCGGTGGATGCGGAAGCCGCAGAGAAGCTGCTGCTGAAATGGCAGCAATGGGCCAAAGGGATCGATCTGGTGATTATCGGTTCCCCGTATCGCGTACTCCTGCCCAGCTTGGTCACCTATATTCAGGAGGCCGCCGAGAATTCGGCGCCGGACGAATCGATTACCGTTGTGGTGCCCGAGTTTATCCCCCGACATCGTTGGCACAATTTATTGCATATGCAGACTGCCGAAACTTTGCGTCACGAACTGCTCAACACACCCGGCGTGATTATTTTGGAAGTCCCCTATCAAGTCGATTAAGCTGCCGCAAAATCTCGAATGATACGCGCCATATGTTTGGCGGCCTTCACATACAAATCAATCCGGATATTCTCATTGGGGGCATGCACCTGGTTGCCCGGATAGCCCATTCCACACGTGGCAATCGGGAGATCAAGATAGTGCAAGAAAGCATGGTTGGGGCCTGATCCACCAGACATTGGCACCTTGGTTTGCTTCATTCCGTAAACTTCTTCGGCTGCCTTGACCACCAAATCCACAAAAGGGTCATCTGGGTCAGTGCGTCCCGGTGCTTCGCCGCCCAAATACTTGATTTGCACATCGCCAAATCCCTCTGCGTCGAGGTGCACCCTTAAGTTTTCCAATACTTCCTCAGGCGTCTGGTTGGGAACCAACCGAAAATCCACCTTGGCAAGTGCTTTTGCAGGCTGCACGGTTTTTGTACCCGGACCTTGGTAGCCTGAATCGAGACCGCAAATTGTGCAGGTCGGCTGCATAGCTTCTTGCAGATAGAAATCCGGATTGCCGCTCACCCCACCCAGAAATTCGTCCACGCCATAACGCTCTTTGTAATCGTCGCCCTCATAGGGTAGGGCGCTAGCCAGTTCTCGATCCCGCTGGCTCGGATCCACCACATTGTCATAGTGTCCTGGGATGCGGATTCGCTCATCCGGTCCCTTGAGGCTTGCCAGCGCCCACACCAGGCGCCAGGCCGCGTTCGGAAACACAGAGCCACCCAGGCCAGAGTGAACGTCCATGGTTAGCCGCTCAACGCTCAACTCCACATAGCAGATACCGCGCATCCCCATGATCTGCTGGGGCACATCTTCGTGATTGACTCCCCCAAATTCCCAGATACAGGCGTCCGCAGCCAGTAGGTCAACGTGATTTTTAACAAACTCAGGCATGTCCGGGCTGCCGATTTCCTCCCCGCCCTCAAGCACAAATTTGATCGTGCAGGGCAATTCGTCCTCTTGTGCAAGCAGGGCGTCCAGCGCTAAGAGGCGCCCCACAAAGTGCCCCTTATCGTCGCTGATGCCCCTTGCGAAAATCTTTCCGTTACGCCTAGTTGCCTCAAATGGGGGGCTGTCCCATAGATCAAGCGGCTCCGGGGGCTGCACGTCGTAGTGGTTGTAAATCAGCAACGTTTTATCGCCTTTGCCCGCTCGCTCCGCATACACCACCGGAGCGCCTGAGGTGGGGAGAATCTGCGTCTTAAACCCGCGCGCCGCTAACATGTCCGCGACTACCTTGGCGCATTCCTCCAATCCAATGTTTTGGGCAGCTATACTCGGGATTGCGCATAGCCGAGAAAGTTCATCGAGATTGCTCTCCAAATTTTCCTCGATATGGGCGTCAATTGACTCGAAATTTGTCATTTTTGTCCCTTTCTAGCGAGCCAGCAGATTTGTGATCCAGGGCAAGGCGATGATTCCCGCGCCAGCCAGTGAAACGAGCAGCATTTTTCCTATTTTCCCCAACCAGCACCACAGTAAGAATTGCCGGATGGGCATCTTGAGTGCCCCCGCTGCAATACCAGTGAGGTCAAAGAAGGGGTTGGGTAGGAAAGCCAGCAACAGCACGGTAAGCGGCCCGTTGCGCCCCATCCAGGTCACCATTTTCTTGTACATTCCGACGTTTTCGATCACGGCCTGGCCGCTAAAACCTGCCAGGTACCCGGAAAGCTCCCCAATGGCCGCTCCGCTCCCTGCGGCCAGCGCAATGCCCAGTGGGGCAAATCGCGCCCCCATTGAAAATACCACCAGCAATCCCGGTGCCGGCAGCAATACGGTTGCGTTCGAAAGAATGGAAAGCAGGAAAATGCCCGGATAACCGAAACGCTCAAGTTGCGTGGCCTGCTCTTCGGGCAGCAGCACGATTGCGATGCTGATCGCAACAACCGCGAAAAGCGCAGTCCAGCGGATGATGCGGAGGCGACGTCCGCTGCCCATGTACGCTTAAGATTCCGTAATTGTGATCGAATTGAGTGTAATAGCAGGGGCATCCCGCTTACTTGGATCGCGGGCAGGAATCGCCATAAAAACATCTTCGCCTTCGGCCAACTCTCCAAAAACGCTGTGTTTGCCGTCGAGGTGTGGAGTGGGCACATGCGTGATAAAGAACTGAGAGCCATTTGTATCCGGCCCTGCGTTCGCCATCGAAAGCACGCCACGCTTATCATGACTTAAGTCGGAATGGAATTCATCCTCAAATTTGTAGCCTGGGCCGCCCATGCCGGTTCCCGTTGGGTCTCCACCCTGAACCATAAAATCGTTGATCACCCGATGAAAGATGCTGCCATCATAATAACCTTGGCGCGTCAGGAAAACAAAATTATTCACAGTTCCCGGCACCTTTTCTACATGCAGCTTGAAAGTCATATCGCCTTGATCGGTGTGCATTGTGGCGCGGTACTCTTTGTTGGGATCGATCTCTATCTCGGGGGCTTGTTTCCATTGTTGGCTCATGAATGTCCTTTCATTGGTTGGTGGGAATGTGAAGTTGTTGAAGCAGCGAATAGATGCGGGCCATCACCACGTCCAGTGCGACCTCATTGAATCCCCCCTCAGGGATGATCAAATCGGCATAGCGCTTGGAGGGTTCCACAAATTCGAGGTGCATCGGACGCACGGTGCTTTGATACTGGTGGATGACAGATTCGGTCGTTCGTCCCCGATCCTGGATGTCGCGCTGGAGCCGCCGGATAAATCGCACGTCGGCATCCGTATCCACAAACAGCTTAATATCAAAGAGTTCCCGCATTGCCGGGTCTACAAACAACAAGATGCCTTCCACAAGAATAATTGGCTTGGCATCAACCCGGTGGGTTTCTGCCAGTCTCGTATGGGTGGTGAAATCATAACTTGGCACATCAATGGGATTGCCTGCCTTGAGCTGCTTGACGTGCTTGATCATCAACTCGGTTTCGAGCGAGTTGGGGTGATCAAAATTAGTGGTTGCGCGCTGGGGCGGCGCCAGGTTTTTTAGGTCTTTGTAATACGAATCGTGCTGAATATAGGCAACATGTTCAACGCCAGCCCGATCAAGAATGGCGTTTGCGACGGTCGTTTTCCCGGAGCCGGTTCCGCCGCCAATTCCGATGGTGAGGGGGTTTGGCGAAGTGACCATGCGACGATTATACAGGCAGCTAGGCCCCCGCCCGCGAAATTCTCGGCTTGATATAATCGCTTCGAGGTACGTGGCTGGATGAGCAAAGCGCAATACAACCGGGAGATCTACAGCCGCACCTTCGCCCGACTATTAAACAAAGCGTTGAAGCGCGGCAACGGGGATGCCCAGTTGGCCCTGGCATGGTTGGATCGACGCCATCACCTGCTCTTTGCGCTGCTTTTTACCCGCTACAAGCTGGAAACCACCGACGCCTACTTAGACGTCCGTGAGCACATTGAGAACAGGATTGCCCCACAAATTAATCAGCCACCACCTGCCTGATCGGCTCGGCCAAGAATCAAAAGAGCCACCGGTGGGACTCGAACCCACGACCCATCACTTACGAAGCGATTGCTCTACCAGCTGAGCTACGGTGGCATCGGAAAAAGACGTTGCGGCCGTGATTATAACCGGGGGAAATTGACCAAACAAGGGCGCTAACAGGTCGCCATCAACAATGAAAACCAGCCTTCGTATTGCAATGCTTTCCTACCACACCAGCCCCTTGGCAAAGTTGGGCGGCAGGCATTCAGGCGGCATGAATGTGTATGTTCGCCAACTGAGCGCTAGCCTTGGCGTTTTGGGTCACCAGGTAGATATCTTCACCCGCAAGAACCAGCCCAATCAACCCGATGTGGATACCTCAATAGCCAGAAATGTCCGCGTGATCGCCCTGAAATCCGGGCCCCAATCCGAACTGGATCGCACCCAACTCGCCGAACATATCCCCGAATTTGTCCATGCCCTGGCCGAGTTTTCGAACGTTGAGGCGAGTAAGTACGACCTTGTTCATGCTCATTATTGGATGTCTGGCCTCGCCGCCGCGCAATTGAAGCCAGCCTGGAATGTGCCAGTGATATTGATGATGCACACCCTTGGTCTGGTAAAGAATCGCATTGCCGACTTGGGCCAGACGGAGAGCGTCAATCGTATCCGTGGTGAACGGCAGGCATTGGCAGCAGCCGACAGGGTGGTGGCAGCCACGCCTGCCGAGATGGCCGAATTGCAATGGCTCTACGAGGTCCGCCGACCCCATATTTGCGTGATACCCCCAGGTGTGGATCTGGATTTGTTTCGACCTATGCCAAAGAATGCTGCCCGAAGGGCCCTGGATATTTCGCCCGAGGTCGATCTGGTGCTTTATGTGGGCCGCATCGAGCCCCTGAAGGGGCTGGAAACGCTTCTGAGAGCTTTCCACCAGATCAGCGATCAAACTTTGCTCAATCAGAAAAATCTTCGCCTGCAAGTGATTGGAGGCCCAGGAATCTTAGCGCAAAGCACCTCCGAGATGAACCGCCTAATGAGTGTGGTCGCCGAGTTAGGTCTGCAAGACCGGGTTTTTTTTCTCGGTAGCAAAACCCAGATTGAATTACCAATCCATTATGCTGCAGCCGATGTGGTCGTAGTTCCTTCCCAGTACGAATCCTTTGGTTTGGTTGCTCTGGAGGCGATGGCTGCCGGACGTCCGGTGCTTGCTTCCCGCGTTGGTGGCCTCACTCATCTCGTAAAGGATGGCCTGACTGGCTATCATTTGGAAGAGGGTGATTATTCGGACCTGGCTGCCCACCTCAGCGTCTTATTGGAGGATTCCGCATTGCAAGAGCGCCTGGGCGCCAACGGAAGGCAGACTGCCCTTGCCTATTCCTGGGACATGGTTGGCGAACGCATTGCCGATCTTTACCAATCCCTGCTCTAAAGCAAAAAGCCACCAAATGGTGGCTTCAAAAATGGTGGGCGCGAATGGACTCGAACCATCGACCTCACGGATGTGAACCGTGCGCTCTAACCAGCTGAGCTACGCGCCCTGAGTTTTGGCATTATAGCATGCGCAATCTACGTGAAGTCCAGCGTACAAATATGGTGCATCATTGGATCAAGTAGTTCCACGGATTGACCTTGCCGTAGATTAAGCTGTTCATTTCAAAATGCAGGTGGGGCCCGCTGGAGTTACCCGTGTTGCCCAATGCGGCGACTACTTCACCCTGGCTCACGCTGGTACCACAGCCAACTCTGACGCTTTGCAAATGGGCATATGCCGTCTGCCATCCGGTGCCGTGGTCAATCACCAGTAGGATGCCATAGCCACTGTTGCTCCAACCCGCGTACACCACCACACCGCTGTCCGCCGCGTAAATCGCATTCCCTTCACCGCCAGCGATGTCAATGCCTGAATGCAGTTGTGGGATGAAGTCAAAGCCTGAGAGGTAGGTGGCAACCGTCGGCCAAACGAAAGAGCCGTTCCCGATTGCGCCTGAAGAAATCGCCCCACAGGCCCCTGGCCCATAGTAAGCCGCCACGGCCGGGTTGTCCCTGGTAATTGCTGGCGGCCCCCAGTCCTTCAACGCCCGGCTTCCGCCCGGTACGATGAGCGCCGTTCCGTCCGCGATTGGGGGGCTCTCGATATTGATGTCAAAAGGATCCAGATGGTTTCCGGGCCATTCAACGATTGCCACAACAGAAGTCTCGTAAAAATCGGCAATGGATGTCAGGCTCTCACCTGCACGATAATCGTGCAACACGCCGTCTACGGGCATGATGTTGAGTACCTGGCCGGGTTCAATAAAATTCGGGTTGTCTTCAAGCACACCGAAATTAGCCCAGAGAATGCTCTGGGGTTCAAGCCCATAACTTTCGGCGATGCCAAAAAGATTGTCCCCTAACTTTACTTCGTAGGTAGCTAAATCGACACGGGGTCGGGAAGGAATTATCGTATTGATCTGTGCGTCGCGCGAAATGCCGGAGGTGAAATCGGAAGCGCCCCCAGCGCCTGCATATGAAGGCAGCAGCGAACCGGCCAGCCCACCGGTGATCGAGTCTATGGTGGGTTGTGCCAGGGCTTCTGCCGTCATCCTCAAGCTTTCCTGCCGGTTGCCCGCAACATCGCTTGAGAAATTACGCATCACCAGCACGATCACCAGCGCCAACCCGAGAACCAGCCCAATGCCACTGTAGCGTTGAACGGATTTCGGCACAGAACCAATTGTCCGGCTCCACCATGTGCCACTGGCTTCCTCTGGGTCTTTGTCTTGAGTTATCTCTGGAGAGTTGGTCTCACTCGGCATGTGTCACGTCCCGCAGCATACTATCACCCGCACATTAGGGGGTCAAGCGCCTGCGAATTAGACCTTTGTGAGAGCAGCCGGAGAAATGCAGATTCGCTGGAAACTGCTATTCGACCCCGAGTCGCTCGAGCAACTCTTGCAGGGCTTCTGGAGCCGTTGTTTCCTGTTTGAGAAGATCAACCACTGCTTGGCTGAAAGCGGGTCCGTAAACCTCGCGCAGACTGGGCCGCGGCAGCATATGCGCCGCGAGCGCCGCTTGGCTCGCCAATGCCTGACGCTGGTCTGGCGACCACGCATTAAGCGCGCTCGTCCGCGTCGTTAATAAGCCAGCCGCTGAGCTCCACTGGGCCATGAATTCGGGATCTGTAAGAAATTCAGCCAGTGCAACAATAAGAGCTGTCCGCTCGGAGTAGGGCGTGCTTATCACCCATGCCCAGCCCCGCGCTAGCGCAAATTCACTGCCGTCCTGGCTCGGCAATAGCACAGCCCCCAGGTTGCTGTCCGTCGAAGTGAGAAATCGGCTGGACCAATTGGCTACCATCGGAACGCTGCCTTCCAGAAAAACCTGCCAGGACTGTTCCGGCGATTCATATTGGGTTAGCCAAAACGGGAATGCGCCGGTTCGTCGTCCTTCTGCGTAGAAATTGAACAGCCGCTGCGTTCGCTCAATATCCAGGCTTTCATCAAGCAGGCTAGGAGCCTCGCCGCCAATTGGGGCGAGCAATTGGTGCAGTGTGAACAGCGCTTCCGGGTCTGCCGCAGCAAAGCCGATCGCCAGCGGTTCATCCAGTGTGGCATTCCAGGTGTGCGGCGGATCACTGATCGCACTCAACCGGTGGATCAACACGAAAGCGTCGCCCGCAAATGGAAGGCCGTAGGTCTGTCCACCTCGCTCAACCATTTCGGTGCCAAACCCAAACCAATCCCCGCCAAGGGATTCACTCAACAAGCCATCCAGCGGGATAAGCAAACCCTGCTCTGCCGCAGCGGGAAGCAGATCGCTAGGCAGGAGGACTAAGTCTGGCATGGCCAGCGGCGCCGCCTGGTTGGCTGCTTGCAAAGCCGCCAACATCCCGCCTTCGCCCTCCTCAACCTTCAAGCGCACTTGCACCTGAACATTAGGGTGTACAACATGGAACGCGTCCAGGCGATCCTGCAAGATCGCATCCTCGAGATCTCCGCCGCTTGGGGCAAATGCGGGCGGAATCCACAGTGTCAGCGTGATGGCGGCCCCTGCTGCTTCGGCGCTTGGCGTTGCCTCACCGTTTACATTGGATTCAGGAATTTCGTTAGTAGGTGTGAGTTCAGCAGAGAGAATCGGATTGCTTCCACTGCATGCGGCAAGCAGGAGGAAGCCGCAGAAAAGAGGTGCAACCAGAGCAGAATATCTGGAATTGAAAGCGTGGGCCTTCATAATCCTAATTGTATCTTGTTCACCGCGGGCACAAGGACCGGTCAGGGGCCTGGCGTGTTAGTTGGAGCAAGGGGCGTCGAACTAAGTGTTGAGCTCGGCGTTGGGCTCGGTGTTTGCGTTGGATTGGGTGTTTGCGTGGGTGTGGGCGTGAGCGTGTCTGTGAATGTAGACGTGGGTGTTGCTGTCAATGAACTCGTAACAGTTGCAGTTTCTGTACTCGTTCCTGTCACTGTTGCCGTGCTGGTGCTCGTCGCTGTCGTCGTGGTGCTGCTGGCGCTGGCGCTCGCTGTGATCGTGGGGCTTGGGGTTGGCGTCTGATTCAATCGGGCGCGCGCTGCTATGTAACCAGATAAATAGAGTGGCAGGGTGGCAAGGATGATCCCAGTGAGCACCAATCGCACCCGCCTGCGCTTTTCTGAATCGCTTTGGCTGAAAATTTTCATCGGCGCTCATAATATCATTCTGCCGCAGTTGCGGCAAGCAAGGCTGCTTTTGGCTTGTTCATGATTGCAGATATAATTCCCTCCGTGACTTGGATTTATCTTTCGCCACATCTGGACGACGCCGCTTTTTCTTGTGGGGGCCTGATATGGGACCAAACCCAGTGCGGCGGAAAAGTCGAAGTGTGGACTATATGCGCTGGTGATCCACCCGAAGGTGCGTTGCCCGAGTTTGCCCAATCCTTACATGATCGCTGGAAAACTGGAGAGGATGCAGTCGCCCTGCGCCGCAATGAAGATGCGGCTGCCCTCAAGTTGCTTGGGGCCAGCCATCGCTGGTTCGAAGTACTAGATTGTATTTATCGTCGCGATCCCCTGACGGGTACAGCCCTTTACGATTCTGGAGCCGCGGTATTTGGAGAATTGCGCGGGTCTGAAATGGATCAGGTCCAATCGTTGGCTGGTCAGCTACGCGCGCAGCTCTTCCCAGAGGATACGCTGGTCGTCCCGCTAACGATTGGCAATCATGTGGATCACCAACTTACCCGCCGTGCCGCCGAAGAGGTGGGCCGCCCCATGATTTACTATGCGGATTTCCCCTATGTCGTTAACAATGAGCATCTGCTCGGTTTTTTGATGCCCCCTCGAAGTAGAGGAGAGTCACATCAGGTGTCAAGACCAGGGGTAGAGCACTGGCAGGCAGCCATCGGCGCCTATACTTCCCAAACCGCAACCTTCTGGCCCGATTCTGCAGCAATGAAAAATGCGGTTGAAGCATACTGGTCGCGGATCAATGGTCTTCAACTCTGGCATCAGGTGTGAAAATCTATACGAACATTCGTTCTTGCATTGCGAACTCAGATATGCTATATTAACGCCGCTGTTGGCAGGTTGCATGGGGGTTCCTGCTCGCAGCGATGCTTTAATATCGGGAGAGTGCACGTGAACTACGTGCCAAAGGTTGAAAATGGCAACTGAGTATCTCACCAAAGAAGGTTTCGACAAATTACAGGGCGAGTTGAACACCCTGCGCACAGTGCGCCGCAAAGAAATTGCGGAGCGCTTGCACGAAGCTGCAGAAAACAGTCTTGGCGAGTTTGTTGAAGATCCGGAATTTGAGGCCGCCAAGAATGAGCAATCATTCGTGGAAGGCCGCATCAAGGAGCTGGAAATCCTGCTGGGTACCGCCACGGTGATCCAGGATGGCAAGCAGAGTAGTGACGAAGTCGAGATCGGCTCCAAGGTAACTGTCCAAGAGGGCCGGCGCAAACCCGAGGAATATCGTATCGTTGGTGCAGCTGAGGCCAATCCGCGCGCAGGAAAGATTTCGCATGAATCGCCGCTGGGTCGCGCTCTGGTTGGCAAGAAAAAGGGCGACGCCGCAGAAATTCAAGCCCCCTCTGGGCCTTTTAAGGTAAAAATCGTCAAAATTAGTTAATTTGTGCAGGCTTTTCTGAGACCCGTGTCCGATGCAGCTTGTACACGGGTCTTTTTTGTTGTTTAATCGCAAGGATAGTTGATGGCAAAAATTTCGAATTTTTCAGATATTGAAAAGGTGCGCCTCGAAAAGATCGAGGCGCTGCGCGGCCGTGGCATCAACCCGTTTCCTGCCAAAGCACAGCGCACCCACACTTCGGCTGAGGCGCTTGCCGCTTTCGAGGCTCAGGAATCCAAGGGCGATAAGGCCAAGGCTGTGGTTGCCACCCTGGTCGGCCGGCTGCGCTCAATGCGAGTCATGGGCAAGATCATCTTTGCCCACATTGAGGATGGTTGGGGCAGTATCCAGCTCTTCCTGCGCGCCGACGACGTTGGCCAGGTGCAGCTTGAACTTTTCCGCGATTATTATGACCTCGGGGATTTTGTTCAGGCCACCGGAGAAATGTTCCGCACCCGTACAGGTGAGCCCAGCCTAAAGGTTGCCGATTTCACCATGCTCGCCAAAGCTGTCACCCCGCTGCCCGCCGCCAAGGACGAAGAAGTTGAGGGTGAAATTGTTCGCCATGCAGCGCTCACCGACCCGGAAACTCGCTACAGACAACGTTATGCCGATTTGGCCGTTAATCCTGAAGTGCGCGAGGTCTTCCGTATCCGCGCCGCCATCAACCGCGCCCTGCGCAGCTTCCTTGATAATCAAGGCTTTCTTGAAGTCGAAACCCCCGTCTTGCACCAGATCTATGGCGGCGCTGCTGCCCGCCCCTTCATTACCCACCATAATCAGCTCAAGCAGGACCTCTTTCTGCGCATCAGTTTTGAGCTATATCTCAAACGTCTCCTGGTGGGCAACTTGGAACGTGTCTATGAGATCGGCCGCGACTTCCGCAATGAAGGTGTAGATCGCACCCACAACCCCGAGTTCACCATGCTTGAGTTCTATATGGCCTATGCGAATTACGAACAGGTGATGCAGCTAACCGAAGAAATGTTGGCCTTTACCGCCAAAGAAGTGCTTGGCGGCACAAAATTCACCTATCAGCGCAATGAGATCGAATTGGGTGTTTCCTGGCCGCGTATTGAATTAAAAGACGGCGTCGCCGAATTTGCTGACATCAATCTTGACGACCACCCGGACGCTGCCAGCTTGGCAAAAGCTATGCGCGCAAAAGGGCTAGATGTAAACCCAACCGCTTCGCGCGGCAAGTTGATAGACGATTTGCTCGGCGCGCTCGTAGAGCCTCGTTTCATTCAACCGACCTTTATTTATAATTACCCGCGCGAGATTTCGCCTCTTGCCAAGAGTCTTCCCCACGATCCGGTGATCGTCGAGCGCTTCGAGGGCCATATCGCGGGCATGGAGATTTGCAACGCCTTTTCGGAACTCAATGACCCGCTGGATCAGGAAGCCCGCTTCCAGGAACTTGGCCGCGGCTCTGCTTCGGACGATGAAAATGCGCATCCAATGGATGAAGACTATTTGCGTGCCATGCGCTACGGCATGCCCCCCAACGGAGGCTTCGGCATGGGCATCGATCGCCTTACAATGCTGTTTACCGACCGCGCTACGATCCGCGAAGTGATCCTCTTTCCGCATCTACGTCAGCGCGAGGATTGAAAGAAGCACCCTGCGGTATAATTTTTTTACATGCCCTTTCGCGGAACCTTCCACTCCGCCTAACGTAAGCGCGAGCGCTAACCACAGGGTCTTTTCCGTAGGGTGGGGCGCTTTCCCACGTAAGGAAAGCGGGTTCGCCCGATAGCGCGTGCAGAGGTTGGCCTTCGGGCCAATGAAAGCAGGTGGCACCACGAGCGCCCTCGTCCTGCTAAGGATCGGGGCGTTTTTGTATTCAGGAGCAAGAGATGTTGGATATTGAACTGATCCGCGAGAATCCGGAGGCTGTCAAAGCGGGCCTCACCAAGCGCGGCATGCAAACTGCCATCGTAGAAGAGGCTGCCAAACTGGACGTGCGCCGCCGCGAACTACTCACTGAGGTCGAGACTCTCAAGGCCGAACGAAATGCTGTTTCGAAAGAGATCGGCGTCATGAAAGAGAAGACTGACCGCGAGAAAAAGATCGCCGCTATGCGCTCCGTTGGCGAAAAGATCGATGCTCTGGACTCTGAATTGAAAGAGGTTGACGAAAAGCTAAACGGCATCATGGCCGTCATCCCCAATATCCCCTTTGACAATGTGCCTGCAGGCGGCGAAGCCGATAACCAGGTGGTCAAGGAATGGGGCGAAAAACCCGAGTTCGATTTTGAAGCCAAGCCCCATTGGGATCTCGGCCCTGAGCTAGGCATCATAAATTTTGATCAGGGCGTCAGGGTCACGGGCTCGCGTTTCTATGTGCTCTCAGGGGCCGGCGCTCGCCTTCAGCGTGCCCTGATTGCCTGGATGCTCGATTTGCATATCCGCCAGGGCTATACCGAAAAATACACCCCCTTTATCGTCAAAGAAGTGACTGTATTTGGAGCCGGGCAATTGCCCAAATTCAAGGACAATCTCTACAAAGATTACGAGGAAGATCTCTACCTTGTGCCTACCGCTGAAGTGCCGCTCACGGGCCTACACATGGATAGCATCCTAGAAGCGGATCAGCTTCCCCTGCGCTACACCGCTTATTCGCCTTCCTTCCGCCGCGAGAAAATGAGCGCCGGCCGCGACGTGCGTGGCATCAAGCGCGGCCACCAATTCGACAAAGTTGAGATGTACAAGTTCACCGTGCCCGAAGCGTCCCAGTCTGAGTTCGAATCAATGGTCGCTGACGCCGAAGCCACCTGTCAGGCTCTCGGTCTGCCCTATCGTTTGCTCCTCAAGGCCGCTGGCGATACCAGCGAGGCTGCCCACATCAGCTACGATATCGAAATCTGGGCCGCTGGTTGCAAGGAATGGCTTGAGGTTTCCTCCATCTCTTTGGTCGGCGATTTCCAGGCCCGCCGTGCTGCCATTCGCTATCGCCCTAAAGGCGGTAAAGGCACCGCCTTTGTCCACACGATCAATGGCTCTGGCCTTGGCCTCCCTCGCACGCTGATCGGCGTGCTCGAAAACAATCAACAAGCAGATGGATCGATTGTCATCCCTGAGGTTCTCAAGACCTGGATGGGCGGCATAGATGTAATTCGCCCGGAGGCAGGCTGATGCCCCCCTGGTTAAGCACTTCCAGCGCTGTTCTCAGTCTCATCGTGATGCTGGTCGGCCTCTTCGGTTTGGTGATTCCTATCTTTCCGGGTGGCGTGGTCATTTGGCTGGCCGCGCTGGGCTACGGTCTGCTAAATGGTTTCGGCACAACGGGAACGATAATTTTTATTATTATCACCATCTTGATGATTGCAAGCGCCGCGGCCGACAATGTCTTGATGGGGGCCAAAGCCCGTGATGCCGGCGCTTCTTGGTGGAGCATCATCATCGCCTTGGTCGCGGGTGCCATAGTCACTTTTCTCGTCCCGCCCTTCGGTGGCTTGCTCGCTGCTCCCGTTGCTCTGTATATCGCTGAATTGGTTCGCCGGCGTGATTGGGATCAGGCCCTGCGCACTACCCGTGGCATGCTGGTTGGCTGCGGGTGGGCCTTTGTTGTGCGCTTTGGATTGGGATTGCTAAAAATCGGGCTTTGGGTGATTTGGGCATGGGGCGATCTAACTTAGCTTTCGCTTTCCCATTGCTTGCGGTGCTGGTTCTCAGCGCCTGCAACTTGCCATCCCAACCGGCCAATCCCCTTCAAACCGCGATCGCCCTTACGCTGGCTGCTCAACCGGAAGCCAACGCAACGCCGCTTCCGGGAGCTTCTGCGCTAATCGGGTCCTCCGATTCAGAACCAAGCGGCCAGATTGTATACACCTGCCAGTACAGCAAACGCAGTGGATACAACCAGATTTGTATCATTAACGCGGATGGCAGCGGCCAGCGCGTGCTCACTTCCGCGGGAAGTGATGACGACCTTTTCGCCTCGGTGTCCTCCGACGGAAAATCAGTGCTCTTTGCCTCGGATCGCACCGGCACCTACCAGATTTACGAACTCAATCTCGACTCTGAGAACCTGATCCAACTCACCGATCTCAACGGCCTGCATGCCTATGCCCCGGATGTATCGCCGGATGGCGAGCGCATCGTCTTCTATGCTCGTGTGGCTGGCGGCGCTTACCCGGGCAGCCACAATATCTGGGTGATGAACCGCGATGGAACCAATCCCCACGCCATCACGGCGCTATCCGGCGGCGCCTGGGACCCTGCTTGGTCTCCTGATGGGCAATTTGTTGTATTCGCGTCCCAGGTGGGCGGTCTGCCCCAGATTTTCATTGTCGCCGCCGATGCTAGCGACCCCCAACAGGTTACGGATCTAGATGGCGTTCGAGGGCGCAGCGATTGGTCGCCCGATGGTGTTACGCTGGCCACCTATATTGGCACTCCTTGGGATCGTGAAATCTATCTTTTCGATTTGGCCGGAGACAATCTGCGCCCAATTACCAGTGGCGGCAACAACCTGGCCCCCAGCTTCTCCCCCGATGGCCAATGGATCACGTTTACTTCCTACCGTGACAACTACCGCATAAATTTGGGCTGCGAAATATATATTATGCGCGTCGATGGCAGTGACATTCGTCGCCTCACCGATAACGATATCTGCGACTGGCAACCCCGCTGGGGCCCCTGACGCGGTTTATGTTTTCCCTCCCTAGTAGCAATTACAACCTATAAATTTCCCCGTATTTTCCCTTCAAATACGCGATATAGGGCTCAATCCGTAGCGGGCCACCGGTCACTCGCTGGATTAGTTCATCCGCAGTAAATTTGGCCCCATGCATGTACAAATTTTCCTTCAGCCAGCTATGCAGTGTGTCGAATTGCCCGTGCCGGATTTCATCCGGAATATCCGGATTGGCCTTGAGCGCTGATTCGTAGAACAGCGCGCCCAGGATATTGCCCAGCGTATAGCCCTGAAAAGAGCCGCCGATGGTCCCTGCATACCAATGCACATCCTGCAGCACCCCGTCAACATCGCTCGGTGCTCGCAGACCAAGATCGCTCTCATAGCGTGCGTGCCAGGCCTCGGGGAGGTCCTCAATGTTTAGCTTCCCCTCTAGCATCTGCAGCTCCAGATCAAAACGGATCATCACATGCAGGTTGTAGGTCACTTCATCCGCGTCTGTGCGAATCAGTGAGCGCGAAACTTTGTTGATCGCCCGGTAAAAGGCTTCCAGCTCCACTTGGGCAAGCTGCTCCGGGAAGGCTTGCTGAAGCTTGGGGTAGTAGTGCTCCCAAAAACCGCGGCTGCGCCCGACCACGTTTTCCCAGGTCCTCGATTGACTCTCATGCACGCCGGAAGATGAACCATCGGCCAGTGGTGTGCCTTCGAGCACTGGATTAATCCCTTGTTCGTACATGCCATGCCCGGCCTCATGCAGGGTGCTAAATAGCGCCTCGCTCAAATCGTTTTCATTTACCCGGGTAGTAATACGCACATCGCCCAGGGAGAATTTGGTCATGAATGGGTGGTAGGTTTTATCCTGGCGCCCGCGCTCGAAGTCGTAACCAAAATCCTGGATCACGATCTGCCCGAAAGCCAGCTGGTCATCCTCGGTATATGCCTGTTTTACTGGGTTGTCATCAACCGCCTCTTGCTCGGTAATCGCCTGAACAAGGGGAACTAGCTCTTCCTGCAGCTCGCTGAAAACTCGCTGGATATCCGAGGCTTTCATGCCCTCGTCACTGTTATCAATCAAGGGATCCGCGATGTGTTCATAGCCTGGAAAGAAATCGGCGAACTCAACGCTCATCTCAAGCGTTTTCTTGAGATTGTCCTCGAGTCGTTTGAAGTCATTCTCCGGTCGCGCCGCGGCCCAATCTTGATAACTCGCCGCCGCGTGAGTTTCGAATTTTGCCACCCAGGCGGCCGGCACTTTGACCGCCTTCTCATAATCGCGGCGAGCCTTGCGGATTAGGCTGGCTTCGTTTGAGTTGTAGTCCAGCCCGTCTTCATACCCCTGCAGGTCATCCAGCAGTTTGCCTATCTCCAGATCAATGAATTTCTCTTGCGCCAGGCTGCTTAGTGTGGCCATTTGGCGGCCGCGCGCCGCCGCGCCGCCCGGTGGCATATAGGTCGCTTGATCCCAACTCAGCACCGCGGCCGACGAATTGAGATCGTCGATCTCCATCAAGCGGCGCTTCAGTTCTTCGAATTTTTTCTCCACGATGCCTGGCTCCTTGGAAAATCGTTTGTTGCCCCAATTGTAATCGAGTCTTTTCTGGCCAGAATCAAAGAGCCGCCCTTTCGAGCGGCCCGATAGGATGCCTCGGATAAACTAGCGGAACCAGCCCAGAATATTTCTGAACACCACCGCGACGACTGCTGCCCCCAGGAAGGTCACGATGCTCGCAAAAACATCGGTAAGAAAAAGTCCCAGGGTGGGAAGATCCAGCAGCACGTTGTAGAAAAGCGCCAGCGCGATCGTCATGATGAAGAAGTGGCTTTCACTTTCTTCAGAAACCCGAACATAGCCACCGACAAGGCCCAACACGATGAGGAGCCAGGGCGCCCATTCTGCCGGTTCCGGCCAGAGAGCAATCACGATGGCAAGAATAATGCCCGCCCAAAAACTGTATTTTCCGATTTGCATGCTATTCATGCGGCCTCCTTTTGTTTCAGCCTCTTTTTCAGAAGATGTTTCCTTTTTTCTTGTTTCAGCCATTGTTGTGTGCCTCCAAATAGGTGAACACGGATTTGCCTGTTGAGTTGCGTAGGACGATTAGCGCGAAGGCATAGATACGATCAGTGAAAAAAACGATCGGCAAGCTCAAGGGAGAAAGTTGATTAGTAAAAGGGGCGTTTATGGGATTGTTGAAAATTAATAAAAATTCGCTTCGCTCTTACTTGTTAACAAAGCGCGCCGCTTCAGCCCTTAATTCACCTTTCTCCCGCCAGGCAAAGCGACTGGCATACGCATTTTGCCTCCCTTCAACCACGTCCGCCGTGATTTGGCCCAACATTGGCGTAAACTTGAATGCGTGTCCGCTGCCTCCCGAACTCACCACCAGCCCAGGCCGTTCGGGATCATGGTCAATCCAGAAATCCGTGTCAAACGTGTCGCAGTAAAAGCAGAGTCGCGCGCCGATTTGAGCTGCGCTAGCCAACCCGGGAATGGATTCCGCAAAGAATGCCCGGAAACGCGCCTCTTCGCCCTCAGGCACTTGCCGCGTCCCGCTCGGGTCTAGGCTCCAACCCGGCCCGTGATTTGCAATCTTGAGTGTCCCATCCGGTTGCGCAGGAAAGCCATACCAGCCGGTTCGCCCCAGCTCTGCGGTCCACACTGGAAAGGCGTTGCCCCGGTAGTCTCCTGCCCTTTCGGGCCGAAAATGGAACACGGCTTGAGCCGTAGGCCACATCACGTCCCTCAGCCAGGGTAACAAAGCAGGCGTCCAACTTCCCGCGGCCATAACCACGATTTCTCCCTCGTATTCTGTGCCATCTTTGGTTTTTACGCCGCTCACTTTTCCCCCCACCTGCCGCAACGCAGAAAAAATCGCCCCCTCCACAATCTGGACTCCAGCTTTGCGCGCCCGACCCGCCAGCAAGGCTGTCACCCGCCCACAGGGCGACCAGCCTCCCTGCGGGTTGAAATAGCCGTCAAAGTAAACTTCGGCGTTCCAGGCAGGAAAGCGCTTGGCAAGCTCTGCGCGGCGTATTCGTTCCGTAGGATGCCCGCGCGCATCCAACAAAGCCAGGCTTTCGTATTCATAGTCCCCGGGCTGCATTTCGTTCTTACTAAGAAACAACACGCCGGTCTCAAAGAAAATAGTTTCCCCGAATTCATCATTCCAGTCCCGCCAGCGCTCCAGGCAATTCTCCATGAGTTCCATGTAAAAAGCATCGTTGCCGTAATCCATCCGGACCACTTTGCTGATGTCTGTGGAGGCCGCCTCGGGGTGGGGGATGGGGCCTGGATTCAAAAGAGTCACTGAGTAGCCGCGTTGCTGCAATTCGAGCGCACTGGTCAACCCAAACACGCCGCCCCCTACAATGATGATCTGATCAACCATCTTTTCTCATCGCAAATTTACTCGTAGTTTTTCTCTCCGGCCTCAATTGCCACCGCGACTCGATTTTCGGCTGGTGGTAGCGGGCATGAGTAATTTTCGTTGTACACACAATAGGGGTTATAGCCCAGGTTGAAATCAATCAGGAATTTGCCGTCGGGCAGGGGTTCGGGATCCAGATATCGGCCAGCCCCATAGGTTTCTTTCCCCGCGTTGGCGTCCACGAACGGCAGAAAATAGCCGTGCGGGCTACTGTATAGGGTTAACTCGGCTTCTTGCCCGTCAACCGCAATACTGAATCGCCCGTAGCGCGTGTAGCTGCGCACATCCCCGGTTGAGGTTTGCATGGTTACCTGCTCTTGTTCCTCAAATGGATCTACTTCGACCTCGAGCCGCAAATCCGAAGCTCGATGTCACGAATCTCCATTTCTTTCTCTGGAACTCGTGGTGGCTCTTGACCTTCTCGTGCATATGTATAGAGCGCCTTACCGTCTACTTTGATTGCAGAATATTTTGGCACAGCAAGTGTATGTGTGCCGATAAAGTTTTTGAATAGTGTGGTAAGATCTGTGTCTGAAAGTTTTTTCTCAACTTCTTCTTTGGGAACTTCCGCAAGAATATCCCCTTCCATATCTCCTGTCGTCGTCTGAATACCGAGAAGCACATCGGCTTCGTACGTCTTGGGTAATTTCAAATATTCCTCAAGTTTTTTTGTCCCTTCATTCACGCCAATAATCATAAGTCCTGAAGCAAGTGGGTCCAATGTTCCAGCATGACCCATTTTTCGTATACCAAGTTTTCGGCGCAATTGTCGAATAACATCAAACGATGTGATACCCTTGGGTTTGTTGACAAGAATAATAGTCTGGGATTCCATATAATTAGCAACATGTTACTATAATATATAATAGTTATGCTTAAACTTCTACAATATACACTCGTTCCCTTGATTTTACTATTCCTGACCGCACCAGATGTGTCGGAAAGAAAAATTCTTGTAGAGCCTGCACCTCTTGTTAAGGAAACAGGTTTACTTTCACCTCTATTTGAAAGCACTTCAATTCAAAAAGAGGTACTAGAAAAACCTGCTCAAACATATATTTTAAAAACGCCTTTCGATAACAGAACTTTTTCTGATCGATCACGCAATTTCACATGCCAAGCGTTTGACACCTCGCGAATCTATCGCATCCAAGAACAAACTGAAGTGCCTGTCATTCCCCGCTGGGAACACTTGATGTTACGTAATCCTTCATTTTCATCTGTCATTAAGAAAAATACTTTTTCTCAAGAAAACCTTTCGTACAAGGATATCCAAAAACGCCTTACGTACTTCACTACCTATATGGACACTACTAATACAATAGTGGGTCTCTTAGATAAAGAAATTTCTGAATTACACATGCTAACCATGGCTGCATGGGACGCATTTGATGCAATCAAGTCTCCTCTGGAAAACGAACTACAATATATAGCCAAAACCGCCCATACTGCATGGCAAGATGGTAATCTCGTCGCAGCTGATTGTGTCCGAGAACGTTTGCTCTATATGGCAAAACAGAATGTACACACTTGTACCCTACCAATAGATCATTTTACTGAAGGAACATATTACAAAGCGTTTGACGTGGGTCGTTGGGTCACAAGTTATCTACAGATACGAAATACAATTACAGACACTACGCAGAAAAATGTATTGCAGCAATGGTTTAAAAATTTACTAGACTGTCAAGAAGATTTCACTCAGCAATTGCTACACCAGAGCAATCAACTCAAAGAGCCAATTTGGAACGGTATATATTCTGCAATGCGTGTTTCTGCATTACTTGGCGTCGCACTCGAATCTCGTGAAATATTACTGCAAGCCGTCGACACTTTGGTCTTGGTTATGGGCAGTATCCAAGACACAGGCACCATGAGAAATGAAATTGAAACAAAAAAAGAAAGTGCACTTTTCTACCATAACAGCATGGCGAACGACACTATGGCGATTGTGGCTATTGCGGAATATAATGAGATCGAGTTATTGGATGATGAAAACATCTATACTTTTCTAACCACGGTCGTTGATAATTTGGATGACGGAGCCCTCTTTGAATCACTTACCGGCCATAAACAAACACGCGAAATCTCAATTGGTACATTATTTTGGGTGCGCTATTATCTTGATGTAATAGACGGTAATAAAAAATCTGCCCTACCTCAGTATATCCAGAATTTTATACAGACGATTGATAGAGCATACATGACGCGCGAATTTTGGTACTAGTGTAAGCGTGCGTAATTTTTTGCTATACTAACCACATTACAAAATTAAGTTTTTAAAATACTATGGAGAAATCAAATCCTGTCGGCTGGTTCGAAATGCCAGTAACTGACCTTAATCGAGCAGAGAAATTTTATGGTGACTTGTTTGGTTATACCTTTGCTCGGCAAGAAGAAAAAATGGGGGTGACTATGAGCTGGTTCCCTATGATCGGGGGCGAAGAAGCAATGAAAACATATGGCGCAGCTGGTACACTTATTAAAGGCGGAGGCTTCACACCATCACACGATTGTATGTCGTCAAACAAAATGGGACACGAAGGGTGGATAATCAATGGAGACTTTCCAACCTGAGTTAGATTATACATCGGCCGCGTGAAGGTTCT
>QWJF01000002.1 GCA_009391835.1 Chloroflexota bacterium
AGGCGTGGAAATGGTCATGCCGGGCGACGACACGAACCTGCAGGTGGAGCTGATTGTGCCTGTGGCGCTCGAGCAAGGCTCAAAATTCGCAATCCGCGAAGGTGGCCTTACAGTCGGCGCCGGCGTGATCACGGAAATCCTGGACTGAGGTCCAAGGAAAACAAATTAGGATTTAGGTATGGCAAGTAAAAAAGCAGTACGGACGGTAATCACGCTTGAGTGCACAGAATGCAACGAGCGCAATTATACGTCTGAGAAGAGTCGACGCAACGACACCAATCGCCTGGAGATGCGGAAATATTGCCCGCGTTGCCGAGTGCATCGCCTCCATCGGGAGACGAAGTAGCCGCGAACGCTAACCGTGTGCAGACTCTATATTTGAATGTGTGCACACCACAGGCGAGTAGCTCAATTGGCAGAGCACCGGTCTCCAAAACCGGGGGTTGCGGGTTCGATTCCTGCCTCGCCTGCCTAATGAGAGCGCCGCTTTCTTAGCGGCGTTCTAGCCGTAAAGGAGCCGATATGGCTGGAAAAAAACAGAAGCGAAGCGAACAAAATGCCGTCTCACGATATTTCCGTGAAACGCGTGGCGAACTAAGCAAAGTGAGCTGGCCCACGCGCCGCGAAGCCATCGGGCTGACCCAGGTCGTGATTCTTGTAATGATATTGATGGGTGCTATTCTGGGCAGCTTGGATTGGGTGTTTTTCCGCTTCTTTGCAAATTTACTGGGCACTTAACGGATAGGTGCCCGATTGGTGGATGGAATGACAGAGGAAAATGGGGGCGTAATGCCGGAAGAAGAAATTATCGAGCCGCCGCAGGTAGAGCCTGACGCGCCTGAAGAGTCGCAGGAAGCAGAAATGGCTGAAGCTGAGGTCGCCGAGACAGATGATGCTCAGCAAGCCGAGCCAGTCGCTGAAGTAGAAGACGAGGATGAAGAACCGGTGGAAGAAGCAATGGATGCTTCTTTCGCGGAAGAAAGCGACGAAGCTGCACCCGATTCCGAGGCCGAAGTAGCCGCTGAGGAGACCTCGGACGCCGAAGACGAACCTCAAATGACGCTTGATGACGCAGAACCGCTTGATGACGTGCCCGAAGCCGCCGTCGAAGAAACCGCGATGGAGCCTAGCGAACCAGAAGTGAGCGCAATTGAAGCGCCACAGGCCGACCTGCCGACTGAGACTCTGGCTGAGGCTGAGGATGATATTCAAACCGAAGAGCCTGCAGCCGTTGCGCAGGAACCGGATGATGGACGTGCTTGGTATGTGGTGCATTGTTATTCGGGATACGAGAACAAGGTGCGCCACAATTTGGAGCAGCGCATCGATTCAATGGGCATGAAGGATCGCATCTTTGATGTTGTCGTGCCGACTGAAGAAGAGATTGAAGTCAAGGAAGGCAAACGGCGCACTGTGGAGCGCAGGGTCTTCCCCGGCTACATTTTGGTGAATATGGTTCTTTCCGAAGAATCCTGGTACGTTGTGCGCAACACCCCGGGCGTTACCAGCTTTGTGGGGCAAGGCAATGATCCCTTACCATTGCGCCCTGAAGAGGTCTCCCAGATAATCAAGCGCATGGAAGCCGATGCACCCCGCATCAAGGTCAGCTTCAAACAGGGCGAGCGCGTGCGTATTGTGGATGGCCCCTTCAATGATTTCCGCGGCACCGTGGACGTGATTGATATGGAGCGCAACAAAGTGCGCGTCATGGTGAATTTCTTCGGCCGGGAAACCCCGGTTGAATTGGACTTTTTACAGGTCGAAAAGGCCTAGAGCTTGTGGGAGGGATCGTAGGCTAACCCTGCACCCGCTAGAACCACAAAGGAGCAAGAATGGCAAAGAAACTTAAAGCAGTAGTAACCCTTCAAATTGAGGCTGGCAAAGCCAGCCCCGCGCCGCCCATCGGCCCGGCCTTGGCCGGACATGGCATCAATCTGATGGGCTTCTGCAAGGAATACAACGCCCGCACATCCAGCCGGATGGGCGATGTGATCCCTGCGGAAATATCTGTCTACATGGATGGGTCCTTCACCTTTGTTTTGAAGAGCCCGCCAGCCGGCATTTTGCTGAAGAAAGCGGCCGGCATTCCTAAGGGCTCAGCCGAACCCAATAAAATTAAGGTTGGCGAGGTAACGCGAGCCCAGGTGCGTGAGATCGCCGAATTGAAGATGAAGGACCTCAACGCGAACGACGTTGAGGGCGCTATGCGGCAGATCGAAGGCACAGCCCACAACATGGGCATTGCCGTAAAAGACTAAATACCCAGTGGGAGGGCGTGCATAGACGCGCCCGCCAAGACCACAAGGAGCGAAAATGGCAAGAGGAAAGAAGTATACAGAGGCCGCCGAAAAGGTGGAAGAGGAGCGGGAGTACACGCCTGAAGAGGCGCTGGCGCTCGCCAAGGATACATCCTACACGAAATTTGATGGCACTGTTGAGGTACACATGCGCCTTGGCCTGGATCCCCGTCACGCTGAACAGCAAATTCGTGATGTGGTGATGCTGCCTCACGGCTTGGGCAAAGAAGTCCGTGTGTTGGTATTCGCACAGGGCGATGCAGCTCGCGCCGCCCGCGAAGCGGGTGCCGACGCTGTGGCCGATGACGATGCCATGCTGAAAAAAATTGAAGGTGGCTGGCTCGATTTTGACGTGGCGATTGCCACCCAGGATTCAATGGGCAACGTAGGTCGCTTGGGGCGCGTGCTTGGCCCGCGCGGTCTGATGCCCAATCCAAAAACGGGGACGGTGGTCTCCGAGGAGAATCTGCCCAGAGCCATTGAAGAAGCCAAAGCCGGCCGCGTGGAATTCCGTCTGGATAAGACGGCCAACTTGCACGTGCCGATTGGCAAGGCCTCTTTCGAGGCTCAGCAGCTTTATGAGAACCTGGCTGCCCTGATGGAAGCGATCAGGAAAGCGCGCCCCGCTTCGGCGAAGGGTATTTTTATCCGCCGTATGGTTGTGTGCAGCACAATGGGCCCTGCTATCCGGGTGGATGCCAACCAGGCGCAGGCGATGGAGTCGCAGAACTAGCATTTTGTAGTAAAATCTGGGCCTTGCTTTGCCGCCCAAATGGGTGGCGCTTTGTCAAAGACAGCAGGTGCCGTGCGAACAGCTTAATTCCCTGCCGAGGTGAGGGCATCTGAACCGCTGAAATTATTTAGCGCCAGGAGTCTTTGCTTCGCACGAGTGGAGCAAAGACTTTTTTTGTTGGAGGTACGCGATTGGCACTGTCAAAAGAGAAGAAGAATAAGGTTGTGCAGCGATACGAGTCCTGGATCAAAGACTCAGTCGCGCTCTACCTAACGGAATATACCGGGCTGGATATGCCCGCTATTGATAATCTGCGGGCGAAAGTGCGTGAAGCAGGCGGCGAATATCATGTCATGAAAAACCGGCTGGGCAAGTTAGCCTTTGATGCGGCCGGCTATGACGTGCCTGAAGAATATCTAAGTGGCAGCACGGCAATTGGTGTTGCCTTTGAGGATGCACCAGGCGTAGCCAAGGCAATCGTGGATTTTGCCAAGGATAAAGAAGTCGTCAAAATAAAGGGCGGCTTCCTGCGCGGTGTGCAGATGGAAGCGAACGAAATCATTCGCCTGGCCACTTTGCCGCCGCTGCCCGTTGTGCGTAGCCAGTTCTTGGCTTTGCTCATGACGCCGGCGACTCAGTTGACTCGGCTGTTGGCCGAACCCGGGCGGCAGTTGGCCCAGGTGGTGAAGGCCTTTGCCGATCAGGGCGCAGCGCCGGAACCCGTAGAAAATTAATCATTCCGATACGGAAATAAAGGAGTAACACAATGGCAGATCTGGAAAAATTGGTAGAAGAATTGGGCAAGCTCTCGGTGGTGGAAGCTGCCGAGTTGGTGTCCAAGCTGGAAGAGACTTGGGGCGTTTCGGCGGCGGCACCGGTAGCAATGGCCGCTGCACCCAGTGGTGGCGCTGCTACGGCGGACGACGCCGAAGAGAAAACCGAATTTGACGTAATCATCAAAGACGCCGGTCCCAAGAAGATCGAAGTCATCAAGGTGATTCGTCAGTTGACCAGCATTGGCCTCAAAGAGGCCAAGGATATGGCTGAGGCCGCTGGCTCCAAGGTGTTGGAGCAGACCGGCAAGGAAGCCGCCAATGATGCCAAGGCGAAGCTTGAAGCCGCTGGCGCGGTGGTTGAGCTGGGCTAGAACCCGCGAAATGAATGGTAACGAAGGCCGCCAACTGGCGGCTTTCGTTGCTTAAGCAATCATTTTGGCTTAATTGCACTATGATATAGTGGCTCGGAATTGGAAATTGAAAGGATTGCGATGACTGCACGCATTCTCGTGATTGAAGACGATGAAGCCATTTTGAATTTCCTGCGTCGCGGGCTTTCATATGATGGCTATGAGGTTGAAACCGCAGAAGACGGCCAAAAAGGGCTGGCCATCGCCGGCGGTAAGATGCCCGATCTGGTGGTGCTGGATTGGATGCTGCCCGGTATGGACGGCCTTGAAGTTTGCAGGCGATTGCGTTCTTCCGGTAAGGTGCCCATCCTGATGCTCACTGCCAAAGATTCGGTCAGTGATCGGGTCCTCGGGCTGGATGCAGGCGCCGACGATTACCTGGTTAAGCCTTTTAATCTCGACGAACTTCTGGCTCGCATCCGGGCTTTGCTGCGCCGAACGCAAACGCCCAAGCAGAAATCCTATGAATTCGAAGATTTGCGCCTGGATACTGGGACCAGGCGAGCCTATCGCGGCGAACGTGTGATCGATTTAACCGCCAAGGAATACGAGCTGCTTGAATTGTTCATGATGCACACCCGCCAGGTGCTCACCCGTGAGATGATTTACGATGATGTCTGGGGCTATGATTTTGGCGGCGAGAGCAACATTATCGAAGTGTACGTACGCTACCTACGGCAGAAGCTGGAAGAAGGTGGCGAGCCTCGCCTCATTCACACAGTTCGCGGTATGGGATACGTGCTGCGGGAAGAAGAATAAATTCTGTAGATGTCCCTACGGGCACGTTTAACAATCTTTTACACGGCAGTTTTGGGGGTTGTGCTGGTGCTGTTTGGGCTGGCCATGTTTGGGTTAATCTCAACCGTTTTATTGCGGCAGGTAGATAACACGCTGGATCGCGCCGCGCGCGATCTTTTGTTTGTCACACGTGTGGATGAGGCGGGGCACTTTGTTTTTTCACAACGAGTGTCTCTGGATTCGAGCGTAATAAGCCAGATATGGGATGAAGCTGGAGTTTTGGTAGCCACCAGCCAGGCTGTTGAGCCGGATAGCCCATTGCGCAACCCCTTAGATCCAGACAACCTGAATTCGGATCAGCCCATTTATCGAGACGTGATGATCAGCAACTTGCGTTTTCGGGTGCTTACCGTTCCCTTGCAGGCGAGTGGGGAGCCAATCGGCGTATTGCAGACTGCAACATCTCTTACGGTGATTAATGCCGTGCGCGGTGAGCTGATTCAGTTTCTGTTGATTCTGAGCGCCATCGCCATTTTGGTGGCGGGTTTTATCGGATGGGCCAGTGCCTGGCGCGCATTGGCCCCGCTCTCCACCGTGACCAATACCGCCCTGCAGATCACCCGGGCTGATGATCTTTCGCGCCGTATTCCCCTCACCAGCTCCCCGGACGACGAAGTGGGCCGCCTCATTTCAGCCTTTAACGACACCATTTCTCGCTTGGAAGAATTGTTTTCGGCTCAAAGGCGCTTCGTGGCTGACGTGGGCCATGAGCTGCGCACACCACTCACCGTGATTCGGGGCAATATTGATCTAATGCGCCGTGAAGGCGCCGCTGATGTTGAATTTCTCCACAGCGTCGAACTGGAAGTGGACCGCTTGACGCGATTGGTTGAGGATCTCCTGATCTTGGCGCAGGCTGAATCGGGCAAACTTCCAATGGAATTACGCCGAGTTGAATTGGATACCTTGGTGCTGGAGGTGTTTAGCCAGGCACGCGTGTTGAGCGGTGAGGATATGGAGATGCGTATTGGAGAGATTGATCAGGTCATGGTGTGCGGGGATCGGGATCGCTTGAAGCAAGTGACGTTGAATCTGATTTCAAACGCGATCAAATACACTTTGAAGGGCGGAAAAATCCGAGTGGATTTGAGAAAAAATGATTCATGGGCCGAGATTGCAGTTCATAACACAGGGGAGGGCATTCCTTCCAAGGAACTGCCCCATATTTTTGAACGCTTTTATCGTGGGGATAAGGCCAGGCACCGAGATAACGAGGGCACAGGTTTTGGCCTGGGATTGTCAATTGCCTATTGGATTGTTCGCAATCACGGGGGAAATATCGAAGCCCAATCCGACAAAAAATCTGGAACCCTGTTTACTGTGCGCTTGCCGCTGGCAACCGGCGAATGCCTGCCGCCAATCAGGGAAGTTGCGCCAAACGCTGTTCAGCCTGAGCGCACAAACTAGCTCCACCTTTTGACATCCATTCGCTCAAAACGGAACTGCTCTCCAGGCCAGCCTGAGCGTCCGCATAGATATGGCTTCCCCAATAATAATAGCCTTGGGTTTCTAAAGGCCATTCATCCTGAGGGCGGTTCACGCCGTTGATGCCACCATTGTAGGCGGCCAGTGCCAGGGCAGGATTGTTGTCGTAGGCGGAAAGCGCTTTGGCAAGATAGGCGAGCCCACGGCGGGCATTCATTTTGGGTGAAAAATGATTTTCGCCCTCGGCAAAATGATAAGGCATCACCTGAAAGAGGCCGCTTGCGCCGGCAATGGAGACTGCCTGAGGATCGCCGCAGGATTCGATTTGCATAACGGTGGCCACTAAATTGGGATCCAGATCAAAGGCAGCCGCCCATTCGAGGATTTGGGGTTCCCAATTCAAAACTTGTGGAGCGAAGATTGGAGCCAACTGAATCTGGTGAGCGGGCTGTGAACTGGAAGATTGGGAGGATGCGTCGGGAAGCGAGATGCGGCTCAGTACGAAGAATAGCAGCCCGGCAAAGAGTGGCACACTGACAAAGGGATAGAGCAAAACGGAGAGACAACCAAGGGAGGTGGCCCCGGGTGCCTCTCCGTTTGCTGGGGAGGAGAGAACGTGTTCCAACGACTAGTGGATCGTCTCGTTGCTGTAGCCGTTGCCGTTCATGGAGTGGGCTACCGCGTTGCCGTTCTGCGAAAAGGCTACCGGCTTTGGCGCCGGGCTCGGGCGACGCGTTTGGTAGGCTTGACGGCGCATGGCAGGCACATCATTGCGACCGACGGATCGTTCAGGAGCCAATGTGCGGAAAAGCTTGCCACTCGAAGTGATCAGTGTGCCAATGATGAGGACGCGAATCATCCAGACGAGCACCGCAACAAAGGCGGGCACCACAGTGAGCAATGTTTCACGGGCAACAATGCCATTGCCTAAGGTGCCGTGCTGGATGATCGCAATGGATACGCCCCACCAGGTAAGCGTGGCGTTCATCGTGGCAGCCAAGAGCCAGGCGGCGAAGAGATACCAGATCTCCAGGCCCTCCTTTGCGGATTTGGGGCCATTGCTGAACATGTGCGCGATACCGGCGAAATCAATGCTACAGAACGCCAGCGCCAGGATAGTGGACCATCCGATGCCGCCGAAGCGCAAGTCGCCGAGTAGATCGCGCATGGCGAACTCTGTGGTGCTGTAGTTGAAGGCCTCAAAGGCGAGCAATGCGCCGAGAACCAGCGCGCCCCAGGCAAGATTTTTGTGCAGCACCGGGAACTTGATTTGACGTAAGAAACCTCGATTAATCATTTTCTGCCTCCTTCCGACCCTCTAGGCCGGAAACATGTGTTCTAATTCGTGGAGCAAGTATAGAACAAGCGTACTGTTAGAGTCAAGCGCCACATATGTGGGCGGGTTGCTCAAAGACGATACATTTTCCGGAATCGAAGCTTAACTGAAAGGTCTGGCGGAGCGCGCGTCGGTTTTTGTTCTAATTAACGCGGCTCGGGGAAAACGCAGATCGAGCACAGAAAGTCTAGAAATTATTTGGCGGGGCGGGTTTTCATCCCCCAACTGGTGAGAAAGCGGTGGCCGAGTCAGCGATAGGCTTTCAGCTCTTGCGCCGCAGGCGCCGATCGCCCTCAAGCTAGTCGCCCTCGTTTACATAGACCACCCGAACCTCGTCTATCTGCTTTCCTCCCTCGTCCATCCCGTGCAATGGTCCCTTTCCGAGCGTGCGATCCAGAATCTCGCTTGCGATCCCCTGTTGTCGGTCGAAGTCCTCCACGTCCAGCCCCGCGGCCTTCAGCTCTGCCGCCTTTACCGACGCCGTCCGTAGCGCCTCCCATGCCCCCTCGACCATGTTCAGCCGCAGCATTGCCAGCGCCTCCTCCACCTTGGCTGGCCATTTGTACACCGTCACCCGTTGGATTCCCAGCGCCTCGGCTGCCGATGCCTTGGTCGGGGTGTACAGCCGCTTCATTACGTACTTCTGCTGCAAGTCGCTCAGCGAATACCATAGCTCATAAAACGCTTCACTCATGTGCATCTTTGGCTCCTTAAACAAAAGCGCCCAGCCCAAGTCTTACTTGGAGCCAGGCAAGTGTCCCACGGTGGGGGAGTGTATTAGAATGTACGTTCTATATTATAGCGGGTGGCTGGAGCTTTGACAAGTCGCTGGCCTGCGCCCGGGATCACTTTTTCTTTTTCGTCGTCGGCTTTGGGGGAAGTGACTTTGTATATTCGTGGCTTTTTTTGAGGTAGGGCGCCAGTTCTTTGGTGTTTTGCAGGAGATCGTCTGGGATGGCGACGTAGTCGTGGATGACGGCGTTGTAGTTTTTGAAGTCGCCGCTGCCGTATTGGGCGCGGAAGGCGGCCTGCTGCTCGGGCGACAGGCGCATGCCGAGCTGACCTTCGACAGTCATCATGGAGTACATATGCCCCCCGATGCTCGTGTACAGCAAATTCTTCCCCTTCATCTCGATTTCGGGGTGGGTATCAATCAATGCCTTGTATAAGGCGATCTTCTCATCTGGCGGTGGGCTTACCATTTGTCACCTCGATTCGTGGTTGGCTGGAGAATGCCTGAGCTTGGCGTAGCCAAGCGACGCATTCTCCCTAAGGTTGGGCGCAAGCCAACCGGCGTAGTGGGCGTTTTTATCGGCGGACGGGGGATTGGGCATGGGGTGCTCCTTTATTGCATGGCACTAACAGTTTGGGGAAAGTAATAGGTTGGCGGATGGAAATAGTAAATACTTTAAGAAAGTTTAATCATTGAATTGGGGATAAACAACACGTAGCAATCTTGGGGAAAATCGAATAGGAAAAAAGTTTGCCCAGAAAAGATATAAAATGGGGTAGCATAGATTACTGTTTATTGTTATCGAGATCGTCAATAATTTTGTTCAAGAACAAAACAAGTTCGGGACGGCCACCTAGTTTATTTACTTCGCCTGAAATCTTATCAAGACTCTTGTGATTAAATATTCCCACATTTATTTGTTCCTTTGCCAAAAAAAGGTCAGCAAGAGCTGTCATTGTGTCTAAAGAGTGTAGCTCTGATTTTTCGATTGCAGCATGGTAAAGGAAAGTTCCTCTTTCAATGTTGCCCTTACGAAATTCCAATAAGCCCTCAGTTGCAAGAAGGGCAACCTCTTCCTGAATATCTTCCGCGGGACGCGAAACCTCTCCCAAAACCTCTTCCGCAAGTTTTAGCTTATTCTGATTGATCAATGCGAAAGCCAAATTGTTAGCTAAAGTCTTATCTTCTTTATTTGCCTTTCTACCCTCTCTCGCGATGGAAGCGGCAAATTCATAGTCTTCAAGAGCTATTGAGGCGAGATATGAGCCCATTATTGCGGGCTGACTAGAAAACGGTTCATCACGGTGCCAATCTGTTATATGCGTGAGTGCCTCTTCCCAATTTCCAACGTGATACTCGCGAAGAGCATTTGCTTCGAAAGCTCTGGGGACTTCAAAGACATCATTATTAATAGCGAAGTTTGGAAACCTGCTTTTTGCCCATTCAGCCTGAGCAACCGTGTTATCTGTGGGGTGGATCAAGCTCTGTTTAAACAGTTTGCGGGACTTTGCAGTTGCTCCAGAAAATAGCTCTTCTGTAGCAACTGCACTGGCAAGCTCTGATATTGCTAAAGATGAGAATTTGCCAGAATTAACCAATCTCAGTCCTGATTTAATGTTTTGTGATCTTCGCCCAGCAAGGCCAGCGGTTGCTATCTCGGCGGCAGTTAACCAAGGGTCGGATAAAACACCAGATGATTTTGATAAAAGAATGTTTGCTCGCTCTGGATCATCAAGATGGGCGAATAAACGACTTGCGGATCGTAAAACAAAACGATTTGTTGGATCTAGCTTCAAGGCCATTTCCATGGCCTGAACAGCTTTTTTTGACTGGCCTTGTAATGCGTAGATGCGCGAAAAATCTACCCAGGAAATTGAATCTCTCGGATTTTGAGATAGATTGGCCCTTATTTTTTAGCAATTTTTCTTGTGTTAGCAATGTCTTTGAGCCAGTAAACCCTCTTTACCTGATTAAGCTCGTAATTGCCTGTGTGATTAAGAACCATTTCAGCAATCGAACTAATAGTGTCAGCTTGGTTCGGCCGCTCTTGCAACAAGTATTCCGCTACATCTCTACCTGCTTCTTTGTCTCCTAAAACTAAAGAAGCTGTAAGTAATTCAATAGCGCTGTCGAGATTTTTGTGCTGGATCCAATCCCTTTTCTTTTTTTCTAATTCCTCATTAGGTAAGGAGGAAATGGAATCGTCGCGCCGTTCTAGGCTAGCTAACTCGCTGCTAAAGTGTGTTGCTGCGAAGCTACGCCATCTTGGAATGATTTTTCGGTCAGTTTCAGAAAATATTGAGCCCAAATTAATTAACCTAATTGCCCATATTCTGCCTTGCTCGCCAAAAGGTTAAATAGGGTGATATACCTTTCCAAAGAATACTGGCTGCTTCGCACTGATCGATTCTTTGGGTGGCCTCTCAGAGCGGGATCAGGCTCACATAGTTGACGGACTACTTCAGTTAACTCGTCTCCACAATCTTCAATTACACAAGTTGAAAACTCTTTGAGCGCATTTTCGAAAGCATGCCTAACAAAAGGTAGTACCTCTTGATAAGATCCATTCCACCTTGTCCATAGATGGTCGCTGCTTAAATACTTTGCTGTTAGCGCTGTTATGCCGATACCCGTAAAGAAAAAACTACCATACTTCCCAGCAAGAAAGAATCGTTTCCCATTCTTCTCCTATACCAATCTGGATCTACCTGTTTATACAAAAGTTCAAAAGGGGCGTAAGTCCGATCGCCGGGAACAATTCTGTCTTCATGGGGTGGAGATTTGCCTTGGGCTGACGCTCGTCCAAGATCGGCCAATTTTGACTCAACATCATCGAATACCAAAACATTTGAGGGCTTAAGATCTTGGTGCGCAACTTCACGCCCATGCATTTGAGCAAGACCGGTGGCCATGTGATGAAGGGATCGAAGGCACCAGGCAAGATTGAAGTTTTCCTGGTGTTTGCCTAATTTTCTCACATCTCCATCTGCGAGTTCAAAAATTATGTATTGAACTACGTTGAAGGGAGGAGGAGGGGGAGGGTCCACAAAAAAAGTGCCGTGTGCAAGTGCAGAAACTATCCTGTCCAGATATTTACCTCTAAAAGCTAGTAATAAATCCCGTTCAAAAACAAAGGCGTCCGTTTGCTCATTTAAAGCCCCTGCTGGATCTGAATGTTCAAATGCAGTAGATAAGTCGAGTGCCTTTAAAAAGGCCAAATCGCTTTTTCCCCTTTCTATAACATAACTAACTGAAAAATAGCCCCCGGTACCTTTAGGGTCCCGATTAATTTTTTCTATTACTCTCCATCCATCTTCTAAATCAACACCCAGTAACCGATGAGCGGGTTTTTGGCTATCATCCATTTTGATTTCCCTCACGATATATTTAATGCAACAAAGAATTATATCTATATGTTGCTACATTCCAGCTATGCTTAGAGAGCATTTGCGCTTAGATAGTAGTTAAGTAATTTGCAAGCATTCCAATCTTATGTTCAATTAAGGTATTTTCACAAATAGCAAGTGATTCCCTTGACAATCTTTTAAGATAGTTTTCTAAACCAGCCCCAAATCCTCTTTGATTTCTTTCTCGCTCCGCTTGCCCTTTACCGTCCCGCCAGCCAGCTCCTTCCAGAAATTTTCATCATATCTTCTTGAGCGGACAGGCAAGGGCATCGGTACCCCCCAGCCGAGGAGGAGGACTTCTTCTTTGGGCTGCAGGCGGGCGAGCATGCCGCGCAGGGCGTCGCGGCCGGCGAGGCCACTGAGCACGGCGCGCAGGTCGTCGTCGTCGCCGAGCCAGCCGGAGATGCGCGTGCCGAGCTGGGACATGACTTCGTCGTAGATCTGGCTGGGGCGCTGATCAATGATCAGCAGGGTGACGTAGTATTTGCGCAGCTCGCGGGCGATGGTGCTGAAGGTGGTTTGGGCGGCGTTTTCGCGGTTGAGCAGCTTATGGGCTTCCTCGACGGCGATAACCAGGGGGCGGGGCTCGTCTTTGCCGGAGCTGCGGTAGGCGTTGGTGCGGGCTTCCCAGGCGCTGCGGATGCGGCGGGTGAGCAGGTTGGAGACGAGCAGGTAGTCGAGGTCCGCTTCGTGTTTGCCGAAGGAGAGGACCACGTTCTGGCCGGCTTCGAGGGCCTTGATGATCTCGGCGACGGCGTCGGAGGCGGGCTCGGCGACGATGTAATCCTTGCTGAAGACGCGGCGCAGTTTGCTATGCAGGCCTTCGGCGGCCATGACGTTGACGCCGTGGGCGTTGGCCCAGGCCGCGACGCTATCGGGGGCGGGGACTTTCTTGCCATCTTCGCCTTCGATGACGCCGCCGCTCTTCATGGATTTGAATTCCTGGAACCAGTTCTGGCGGCCAAAGGTGGCGGCCAGGGCTTCGAGGGTGGTGGGGGTGGTTTCCTTGAGGTTGAGTTCGCGGGTGAGCAATTCGATATCTTCGGGCTGGATATCGCGCATGGCGATCTCGAGGTTGAAGTCGGGGGTGCGGCCGCGGATGGTGGCGCCGGCGCCAAGGCCGACGACGCGCACTTTGGCGCTGAATTTGGTTTTGAGGCCGGTGACTTGCTCGCCCGTGTCCGAGGCGGTGTCGTCGAAGCCGTATTCGTTGTGCATGTCGAGGACGAGGATGGAGGCGACGTCGTGGTGGATGAGGCCGGCGAGCAGCAGGCGGGTGAGGAAGGATTTGCCGGTGCCGGTGGCGCCGAAGACGCCGGAGCTGCGCTGGACGAATTTGCGCAGATCAATGGCAACGGGGTGGCCCTGCTCGCGGGTAGTGCCGATGACGAAGTGATTGGGGGCATCCGGCTTGCCAAAGATGAGGGCGATATCCTGTTCGCCAGCCAGCGAGACGGGCGAATGGTGGGCGGGGATGGTTTTGATGGGCAGCGGGCGGGGCTGGTCGCGCAGGCCGGCGTCGATGGCGGCCTGCCAGGCTTTGTAATCGGGGCTCTCGGGGGGCGGGCCCTGCTCGGTCATCAGGGTGGGCAGGACTTCCAAATCGGTGAAGAGGGTGCGGCCGTAGAAGAGGCCGGCCAGGTGGGCGGGCAGGCGCAGATCGCTCTTGTCGCCGGCGAAGCGCGGGTCGGAGGCGTTGAGGCGGATATCGGTGATGAGGCCGTGGAAGAGCCATTCGTCGCGCGGGCTGCCGATGACGACGAAGGCGCCCTCCTGGACATCTTCGGCGGGCACGTCGAGGCGCACGCTGAGGTTTTCCTTTAACCCGCCACCCACCACGTATCCAATGGATTTTCGACTTTGGATTTCTTCGGTCATGGGGCCACCTCAAATTCGGGGATGGCGTCGCTGAGGGCGCCGAGGACCTGCATGAGGACGGGGTAATCGTCGCGCAGGAGCAGGATGAGTTCTTCAGCGGCGCGACGCGCCCAGGTGGGGTCGCCGGCGGCGCGGTGGGCGGCATCGGCTTGTTGGATGTGGGCGGCGATGAGTTCGCTGACGGGCAGGTCGGGGTTGTGCAGCAGGTGGCGCAGGTAGCCGAAGCGCCCGACGTTGGTGAAGGTGACGATTTCTTCATCGTCACATTGGTAGATGAGGTCGAGGCTGAGCGGGGCGCGGGGCGGGAGCAGGTGGCGGGGGGGCTGGTCGGCGCGGCGGTAGCCGACGGCCAGCACGCTCATTTCCATCGGCACGTTGCGGTTGACGCGCTGATCGGCGATGACGCTGGCGTCCACGCCCTCGGTGGTGACCAGCTGGCGGACGAGGCCGTCGTCGTCGATGTTGATTTCGTGGATGATTCCGTAAATGGAATCGGCCTCGCCGAGGGGGGCGCGGACGAGTGCGCCGAAGCGGGGCGCGTCCTGGACGAGGACGCGGGTCCCGGCGACGAAGCCGCTAATGCCCGCGCGCAGCAGGCGGCCAATCTCGTAGGCTTTTTCGCTCATGATTTCCTCCGTGTAGATCGTGCGGGCAGGTCTTTGGCGGCCTGTTTGAACGAGGCCTGACCGACGTCCACACCTTTACTGCGCAGCTCGGTGACCAGCATTTGGGTGACCTGCTCGCGCTCCTCGCGGGTGACGACGGCGAGCTCGTGGGCGCGGTGCAGGACATAAGGATAACTGAGATTGCCCATGATGTTGGCCTGCTGCACCAGGGCGCCGTGCAGGGCGTTGAGCAGGGCGGGATCTTCGACGACCCACAAGGGAATCTCGACGCGCGCCAGCCAGGCGGCTTTGGCGGTACCCACGTTGAGGTAGAAGAAATGCAGGGCCAGCGGACCGGCGTAGCGATCGGCGAGTTGGGATTGGATGGCGAAGATGGCCGATCGTTCGCCAGGGCCAAGCAGGGGGGCGAAGAGGGCCCAATCGGTGACGCCGCGCAGGGGGCGCTGCTTGCGGATATCGGGCAGCGATTCCTGGGGAGTGGCGGCGACTTCCATGAGGCGAACCACGAGATCGGCGCGGGGTTTATCCACGTAGCCAGCTGTGGCGGCGCCGAGCAATTGGAGCTGGGTCAGGGCGCCGAGATATTCGTCCAGGCTGTCAATGAAATGGGATTGCTCTTCGGTGTCGCGGGCGCGGCCGCCCCAGAGCTCGAGGGGGCCATCGGTGAGGGTGATCACGGGGCGGGCTTGGGCGGAGGCGGCCAATTCGGCGAGCAGGACGCGTTCGCTTTTGTCGCGTTCCAGGCCGATTTGCTCCTCGCTGAAACTGCCCGAGGCGCTGTATTCGAAGACGCGTAAATTGCTGCGGGTGTGCGTGGTGGGGGCCGCCGAGCTGCCACTTTGCATTTCGATGGCCCCGACGTTGACGAGAAAATAGTTGACCGGATCGTGGCGGCTGGGGTTGATTTGCGAGCCGTCGGCGGCGATGAGGGTGGCGGATTCGGGCGGAGCTGGGACGGGATGCGTCGAATTTAGCGCTTCTGAGACCGGTTTTGCGACACGTAGAAAGCTATCCTGAGTTACGGCTTGCTCTACTTTGGCGCGCAGTTCTGCGCTCTTTTCGGCGTTGGTGGTCAACAGGTCTGCGGCACGGGCGCGCAATTTGGCGATGCGCTGCAGCTCCTCGGGGGCGTTGGCAGCCTGGGCCTGAATCTGGCGCTTGACAGAGAGATAATCTAATGGCATAGTATGGATGAATAGAACATTTGTACTCGATTGTACGCGGTTTCGCAGTCGAATGCAAGCGAACCTCATTCTAATCGCAAAGCAAGCCCCAGGGATTGACTCTGGGAACCAGACAGGAAAGTTGAGGGTACGAAGATGCACGAAGCACGAGGATCATTTAACGGTTATTTCCGCAGCCCCCAAGGCAACAAGGATCAATTTACGCTACGCCAGGCGGACGAGCAATCGGACGAGGAGTTCGTGGCGCGGGTGTTGGCCTTCAGCAAGCTGCTGGCGGAGAAGGGCTGGAGCGAATGGTATGCCGAGGAGGGGCAGACGGGGGGCGAGGGCGTGGCACGGAACGGCAATCTTTTCGAGGTGGAGAGCATCAAGCTCGCGGCGGGCGGGGAGCATCCGCGCTGGGTAGTAAAGGGCGGGAATTTCTTGAAGTATGGCGTGACATGCTGGCCGGAGACGCTGGAGGCAGCGGGGATTGCGAGCAAGCTGGATCCGCTGAAGGAGAACCAACCGAGCGAGAGCTGGCTAGCGCATTACACGGAGCGGCAAAACGAGGAGGGCCGCTGGGTGCCGGATAAGGTGGTGCGGTTGGAGCGAGCGGAGGACTGAGTAGGTTTAGACGCGGGGAGACTGCAGTGTTGCGGCTGAGGCGCTTTTCGCAATGACGATTGGTGGCTGGAGCGAGAGTTGGGGGAGATTGCTGGTTGGTTTGGCTAAGCGCCAAACCTTAGGTAGAACGCTGCGCGTTCTCGACGTGCCCCAACGAGATGGTATGGATTTAGGGTTTTTTATTCAGGGAGATGACGCCGCTGATGGGGGGCGGCCAATCCAGGGCAGTGTGCTGGGCGATGAGGGCATCCCATTGAGCAGTGATGTGGTCGGGAAGGGGGCTGGAGCGCCGATCAGTGAGGTTGATGTGGATGCCGAGCAGTTCGTGGATGGCGGAGATGCGCTCATCGCGGACGCGGAGCATGAAGTGCATGAAATGGAAGAGCTTGTCGTTGCGGACCAGGGCGCGCGAATAGATTTTGAATTCATCGCCCACGCGCAGCTCGGCGAGATAACGCGTATATTGCTCGACGGCAAAGCTGCCATTGGGGGGTTGGTGGTAGTCATGGCCGAAGCCAAATTTGTTGTACCAATTCCAGGTGGCGCGGTCGAAAAAGTGGGTGTACCACATGACGTTCATGTGGCCGAGGAAATCGAGGTGCTTTTCGGCCACCTGGCCTTCGAAGTTGAGGGGCAGTTGGGCGAGGTCTTCAGGGGTGGGGAGCGTGGTCATACAGGCATTATACGAGAGAGATAAAAGGGATGTAGAATCTGCTCACGAAGGTGTTGAATGGCAGCTAAAACTAAGAGAAAAATGCCCCCGGACGGACTCTGGCGGGGAACCTTTACCGACGGCAAATTGGAGAGCGAAGGCCAGCACCTGGATGGCAAGAAGACCGGGCTTTGGAAATTCTATTTTCGCAATGGGCGCCTGAAGGCTACAGGCCATTTGGAAAATGGTCAGTTTACGGGCTTATGGAAATGGTGGGGGGAAAACGGCCAGCTTCGGCAGGAGGGCAAGTTTGCCAAGGGCCAGCAAGTGGGGCTTTGGCAGCGCTGGTTTAGCAATGGCCAATTGTGGGATGTGGGTGACTACGAGGCGGGACATAGGGTCGGCCATTGGAAAACGCATGATGCGGAGGGCAAGCTGGTGCGCGAAAAGACCTACGCCGCTAAGTCGGCCAAGGGAGCAAAGGCAAAGGGGAAGTAGCCGAAAGGGAGCCGTGGTGCCCTTTGGTATAATCCATAAAGCAGGGCTAGAGTGCTATTCGCGACGCCGGGCAAGCCCCAGCGTTGTTTTTGCAGGAGTATTCCATGACATTGAAGAAAAAAGAGCATCTTGAGCTATACCGCCAAATGGTGCTTATCCGCCGAATTGAGCAACGCGCCGCCGAACTCTATCAAGAGGGGTTAATCGGCGGCTTTTTGCATCTTTACATTGGACAAGAAGCCGTGAGCACCGGGATCGTTTCGTTGCGCAAGCCTGTGGACCGGGTGATTACGGCGTACCGCGATCATGGGGTGGCGATCAATTGCGGGATCAGCGCCAAGGAAGTAATGGCGGAGCTACTCGGCAAGGCGACCGGGATTTCTAAGGGACGCGGCGGCTCGATGCACATGGCGGATGTGTCGAAGAATTACTGGGGAGGGCACGCGATTGTAGGCGCGCATTTGCCCCTCGCGGCTGGCATGGCGCTGGGCGACCAATACAACGGTAACGACGGCGTGACGATCTGCATGTTCGGCGATGGGGCGACCAATATTGGTTTCTTCCATGAAGCTGTGAACCTCTCCAAAGTGTGGGATTTGCCGGTGCTCTGGATCTGCGAAAACAACCAATATGGCATGGGCACCACGGTGAAACGTGCGTCGGCGGTGGAGCAGATGCGCCAGAAGGCGGAAGGCTACAACATCCCCAACGCACGCTGCGAAGACGGCATGGATATTCTCAAAGTGCGTGAAGCGGTTGAGCCGGCGCTGGAACACGTGCGCAGCGGCAAGGGTCCCTTCTTTCTTGAAATCATGACTTATCGCTTTGAAGGCCATTCGATGGGCGACCCGGAGCGCTACCGCGAAAAAGATGAAGTTCAGACCTGGGAGAAAACAGATCCCATAGGTGTTTACAACCGCTATCTGGTGAAGCAGGAAATCGCCACCAAGGCCAATCTGGACAAAGTGGAAACGGACGCTGAAGCTGAGGTGGTTGAGGCGATTGAATTTGCGATCGAAAGCCCCGAGCCGGCCCTGGATACGCTGCATGATTACACTTATGTGGAGGCGGCGTAGCCATGCCAGCGATCACGATGCGACAGGCCATTTCAGATGCCCTTTGGGAAGAGATGGAGCGGGATGAGAAGGTTTTTATTATGGGGGAAGAGGTGGGCGTGTGGGGCGGGACCTATGCCGTGACCAAAGGCTTTTATGACCACTTCGGCGAAAAGCGGGTGCGGGATGCGCCCATCGCTGAAGCGGTGATCGTCGGCGCCGGGATTGGCGCGGCGCTGGTGGGGCTACGGCCGATCTCTGAATTGATGACGATCAACTTCGCCTTTGTGGCGATGGATCATATTGTGAACGAAGCGCCCAAGCTGCATGCCATGTTTGGCGGGCAGATGAAAGTGCCGCTGGTGATTCGGGCGGTAAGCGGCGGCGGCCGCCAGCTTGGCGCTACGCACTCGCAGACCCCGGATGCGATCTTTGCGCATTTCCCGGGATTGACAGTGATAGCGCCGGGGACGCCGGCGGATGCCAAGGGGCTGCTGAAAAGCGCCATCCGCTCGGATAACCCGGTGCTGTTTATTGAAAACGCGCTGCTGTATCAGGCGCGGGGTGAAGTGCCGGAAGGCGAGCATCTGGTGCCAATCGGCGAATCCAAGGTGCAACGCGAGGGGAGCGATGTGACCCTGGTGAGCTACAGCAGCATGCTGCAGACCTCGCTCAAGGCGGCCGAACAGTTGGAGAAGGAAGGCATCAGCGTCGAAGTGGTGGATTTGCGCTGCTTGCGGCCTTTGGATATGGGCCCGGTGGTGGAATCGTTCAAGAAAACCAACCGGGCGGTGATCGCTGAAGAGGGTTGGGGCAGCTATGGTGTCGGCTCCGAAGTGGCGACGCGGCTGTATGAGGAAGCCTTTGATTACGTGGACGCGCCAATTAAGCGCGTGAACCAACAAGAAGTGCCATTGCCCTACAACCGGGCTCTGGAACATTCGGCGCTGCCCCAGCTTGCAGATGTGGTTGCGGCGGTAAAAGAGGTGCTCTAATGGCTGACCTGGTGAGCATGCCCAAACTGGGTTTCGATATGGCCGAGGGGATTTTGGTGCGCTGGGTTAAGAAGGAGGGCGAGGCGGTTGATAAGGGTGAGCTGCTAGCCGAAATTGAGACGGATAAGGCGACATTAGAGCTGGAATCGCCGCATTCCGGCGTTGTGCGCCAGTTTTTGGTGGATGAAGGCGCAGTTGTGGCGGTTAATAAAGCGATCGCCGTGGTTGGGGATAAAGATGAAACGATTGATATTGAGGCACTAATCGGCGCCGAGGCAATGGAAGAGGAAGCGGAGGCGGCACCAACTGAGGCGATTTCCTCGGAGCCAGCCAGTGCGCAATCCGCTGTGGCGGCCAGCCAGCCGCCCTCATCCGGTCCGGCCGCCGAGGCCAACGGGAAGCTGCCGGAGGGCGTGCGTGCTACGCCGCTGGCACGGCGTATTGCGGAGGATAAGGGGATAGATTTGCGGGCGATTTCCGGGAGCGGGCCCAAGGGCCGAGTGGTGAAAAAGGATGTTGAAGGGCACGCGGCTGGGGGCGGGACAGCGGGGCCGGTGCTGGCTGGCCTGCCCAGCTTGCAAATGCCCGAGCTGGGCACAGCGCCCGCCGACAAACGCGTGCCGCTGACCAAGCTGCGCAGCGCAATTGCCCGGCGCATGACGCAATCGCGGCAGGACGTGCCGCATTTCTACGTGACGCATGAATATGCAATGGAGCGGGTGCTGGACGTGCGCAAGCAGGTGAATGCGCTGCTGCAATCCAGTGCCGAGAAGCTCTCGGTGAACGACTTTGTGATCAAGGCGGCGGCGCTTGCGTTGCGCCAATTCCCCAATCTGAATGCCGCGCTGGACGGGGACGCCGTTATCCAATTCGGTCGGGTGAATATTGGGGTGGCTGTGGCGGTGGATAACGGGCTTCTCGTGGTGGTGTGCAAGGATGCGGATCGCAAGCCGCTGCGCCAGATTTCGAGCGAGGTGCGGGCAATGGCGGATCGGGCGCGATCAGGCAGCATGCACCCCGACGATATTCAAGGCTCGACCTTTTCAATCAGCAATATGGGCATGTTTGACGTGGCCCATTTTGTGGCGATCATCAACCCGCCCGAAGCGGCCATCTTGGCGCTGGGCTCGGCGCGCGAAGTGCCCGTAGTGCGAAATGGGCAGGTGGTGCCGGGGCAGCGGATGCAGGCGACGATCTCGATTGACCACCGGGTGAGCGACGGGGCCGAGGGGGCGCAGTATTTGCAGGCGCTGGGCCAGTATCTGGAGAACCCGGCGGCGCTGCTGCTCTAAGGACGGAATAATCGTGGCGACTGGATTGTTTGAAACCGAGGCCGGCTATCTGCACGCCGGCCTCGAGCAATTAAAGCCCTATCTGCTCTCAGACGAGGTGTATTGGAATTTGGGGCTGCGGGCGCCGAGGGGCTTGGCGCCTTATCCACAGCTGACGCTGGGCAACCTGTTGCTGGCGGAGGCGAAGGCGAAGGGGGCGGCGCAATCGGAGGAGGAACGGGCGAGGATTAAGGATCTTTCCGAACAACTCGAAGCGCAACGGGATGAATGGCGCAGCGCCTGGGAGGCGAAAGCGGAGCAGGAATTTGGGGTGCGGCTGCGGCAGTGGGGGCGGATCCTGACCGAGATCGGCGAGGAGCCGGGGCGTCACAAAGCGAGCTATGCCAGTGAGGTGCGTGACCGAGCTGAATTGGACTTATTGAAGGACGATCTGCCGGGCGGCTTGCACGCTGAGTTGGCCGTATGGGATGCGCGGTTGAAGCGGCTGACGCAGGCGGGGGATTTTGTGTGGGAGCCGGAGGTGAAGGGGTCGTTTCCGAAGGAGGATTACTGGTATTTGTGGGTGAAGCTCAAGCAGTAAGGGTTTTGCAAAGCGGGCTTTGAATTCAAGGTCCGCTTTTTGATTCTGGGGGAAATGTTACTCGTATTTGAAACGCCAGATTCCGAGTGTCAGAAAGACCAGGCCAAAGGCTACGAGAACACCAGCCTCCAGGAGTACGTCCTGCAGGCCGAGGCCGCGGGTGATGATATCGTGGAAGCCGCGCATGGCCCAGCCGGTGGGCACCCAAAGGGCGATGCGCTGCATGAAATCGGGCACAATCTCGATGGGCCACATGGCGCCGCCAAGGCCGGATAGCGGCAGGATGAGGATAGTGCTGATGGCATCAATCTGGGCGTAGGTGCGTACGAGGGAAGCGGCGAACATGCCCAACGCGGTAATCGAAAAGGTGAAGGCCAGGATCATGAGCGCCAGTGCAGCAGGCGATTGACCCCAATCGACCCCAAAAAAGAGTTGCCCGGCCAACACCAAGATACTGAACTGAATCACTGCGGTAATGAAGACGCCGAACAGTTTTCCAGCCAAAATGCCCGATTTTCGGATCGGAGTGACCAATAAACGGCGCAAAGTGCCCTGTTCGCGCTCCTGCAAAATGGAGCCGGCACCGGCCAACACGAAAAACATAGCAAACATGACGGCGATGCCCGGCGAGGATTGCTCAAAGCCGAGAGGAATCTTCACGGATGTATCTTGGCGACGAGTTTCCTTTTGGGCTTCGACAGTGATGGGGGCCCCGGCGCGCCACTCGTTCTGAGCGGCGGCGAATGACTCGGAAAAGAACTGCGTGTGGCTGGGCCCGCTGGTTGCGAAAAGGCCCAGCTGATCGGCTACACGCGTACTGACCTCGGCAATATCCAGCGAGCTGCTTAATTCGTCTATTGCGGCGAGCAGAGCTTGTTCGACGACCTGGCCTGAGAGAGGATCCTCGGCATTGAGCCGAAATTCAAGGGCGAGATTGCGCCTGGAAAGCAGTGATGCACTCATATCCGGCGGCAGGATCAGGGTGGCGGCCGATTCGCCGGCCTCAAGGCGCTGCGCGGCTGTGCCTGCATCGGTTTGAAGCACTTCCAGGATGGGATTGATCGCCAGGCTATCAAGCAGCGCGCCACCGAGCTGGCCCTCATCCTGATTAATAACGTCAATGCGCCAGGTTTGCGTTTCTTCGTCGTCGGGGGCAAAGCCCTGAATGCCGACACCAATCACCAGGGTAAACACGATGGGCATCAGAACGCCAAAGATCAGCGCACTGCGATCCTGGTAAGTGGTTTTGATGTGCAGCCAGGTGATTTCGAGGATTTTTCGCAACATCTTATTTCACGAAGCGGCGCTGGAAGGCCCACAGCGCGAGCGAGAAAGTGACGAGGCCGATGGCTCCAAGGATGCCGGCTTCCAAGAGAATGTCGTTGAAGCCCCCCTGGCGAATGGTGAGGGTGGTGAGACCCTGCATGGCCCAGCGATTGAGGGTGAATTTGCTGATGACGTTGATAACTCCCGAAAAGTTCTCGGCAGGGAAGAAAGAACCGCCCAAGGCGCCGAAGACGAGGGAAACAGCCGAACCGACGATGCTGGCTTGCGTTTCGTTGCGGGCAAAGACGGTGAGCAGCGCGCCCAGGCCGCTGGCCGCAAATACGGTGAGCACGACAACCGTGATCAGGCCGGGAATCGAACTGCCCCAGCTAATGCCAAAAATCAAGGTACTGGCGATGACCAGGATGGTGAATTGCAGTAAGCCCGTCATAAAGGTGCCGCCCATTTTGCCGAGAATGATCTGCCAGATGGGGGTGGGGGTGGTCATCAGACGAGGCAAGGTGCCGCGGCTTTCTTCAAGCAAAATCGAGCGGGAGCCATCGAACATCGAAAACATGAGGAAGAAGACGGCCATGCCGGGAATGAAAAAGGCGAATGGGGAAAAACTTTCGCGGGCTTCGCCGACTTCAATCTTGTTGAGGGTCAGTTTTTGGCTGGAAAAATCAAAATTTTCGGGTTGGAGTTCTGCGGTGAGCACAGGGGCCAAGTTTTCCATTGCAGGGCCAAGTAACTCTGCCTGTTCAACGATTTGGTCGGCGGTTACTCCGGCGGCCAGCAGGATGGTATTGGCTCCGGCCGTGATCTGTTCCACGATGCTCTGGATGATGAAGGGGCTGATGTTGGCGGCTGGATCCAAATAAAGCTCGACTGAGCCCGACATGGCCTCTTCGCCGGTTGAACCCTCTTCCGGGATCAAGGCATCACTAAATCCTGCTGGGATAAATAATACGCCACGGGCATTGCCGGCTTCGATCTCGGCGCGGGCGGCCTCCAAATCGTTCATCTGGCGGACGTTGAGCAGGTCTTGCAGTCCTTCAGAGGTGAGCACCTCCTCGTAATTGGCGCCGAGATCGCCAGCATCCTGATTAACCAGGATCATTTCAATATTAGAGATGGGCGCTTCGGTGCCACCCAAACCTCCGATATTGCCGAAAGCCAGGCCGATCAGGGTTGAAATAATCAGGGGCGCGCCGAGCAAGCCGACTAGCGCTTTCCAATCGCGAAAGCGGGTAAGGGTGTCTTTCCAGGCGATTTGCAGGGATTTCATGGGAGATCAGTCGCGAAGGGCGCGACCGGTGAGATGCAGGAAAACGGCTTCCAGATTTGGTTCTTCGATCTTGATACTGCGGATGCGGCCATTGGCCTTGTCTATTGTGGAGACGATTTTGCTCAGCACTGCATTGGCTTCCTGTGCCTGCAGGATTAATTCGTCGTCCTCAATGAGCGCCTGGTTGACACCAGCAATCTTTTGCAGGGCGGCGCTGAGAGCGGCATAGTCCAATCCATCGGGTTCCAGGCCGATGCGCACTATGTCGAATTCACCAACAGTTTTGGTCAATTCACTTTGGCTTCCAAGGGCAATCAACTGGCCGTGGTCAATGATGCCGATACGGTTGCTGAGCTCTTCGGCCTCTTCCATGTAATGGGTGGTGTAGAGAACGGTGAGGCCGCTCTGGTTCAACTCCATCACGGTATCCAGGATGCGCCGACGGCTCTGGGGATCGATCCCGACGGTGGGTTCGTCCATGTAGAGCACTTTTGGCTGGTGGAGCAGGCCAACGGCGATATTGATGCGCCGTTTCATGCCTCCGGAATAGGTTTCCACCTTGGCATCAGCGCGTTCAGCCAACCCGGCTACTTCGAGAACGGCGGCGATGCGTTCCTGCAGGTAGCTGCCGCGCAAGCCATACATCTTGCCCCAGAAGGCCAAATTCTCGCGGGCGCTCAGTGTGGGGTAAAGGGCAATTTCCTGGGGAACCACGCCAATGGTTTGTTTTACCGCTTCGGCATCGCTAAGTACGGAATGTCCGTCGATATAGGCCTGGCCCTGGGTGGGCTTCAGCAGGCCACTGAGCATGGAGATGGTGGTGGTTTTTCCGGCCCCATTGGGACCCAACAAGCTGAGGATTTCCCCGCGCTGAATCTCGAAACTCACGCCGTTCACGGCGTTAATCTCATCGAAGGATTTATGCAGGTTTTCGGCGTGTAGGATTGTGTCGGTCATCTGGATTCCTGTCCCCTTTGGGGTTGTGAGCGTTTGATTCTACCATTCAAGCCATCTGCCTCTTTCAGCGTACGGGCGGCTGCTTTATGATAAGCTGGCGACAACTCCAAACCTTTGAGGGCTGTCTATGTCTAAGAAACTGTACGCATTTGCACTTATTTTGTTGCTGCTGACTGCCTGTGGAGCAGGCGACCAAATCTCGCAAGAGGACCAAGTGGCCACGCTGGTGGCTGAGGCGCTGATGGCTGAGGCCGAATCGGCAGCCAGTGGGGAGCTGGAAGCCGCGACTGAGGAAGCACCAGAGCCTGACGCAGGTGCCTATGGAAGTTGCACCAATGCGGAATTGTTCACCGTGGTGTATGTTAAGGATGGCAATGTATGGATTTGGCTCGAGGGTGGAGAGAATTTTGCGCTGACGGATAGCGGCGACGTGACAGAAGTGAAAGTGTCGGACGACGGCTGCCGGATCGCTTATGCGAAAGATGTGGTCAACCCCAGCTTCGATACCGATGTGGACCAGTTTTCCTCTCCGACACTGCTTGAGTTGTGGGTGGTGAATAGCGACGGGAGCAACAATCAGCCCCTAGTGGAGACCGATTTTCTGTTTGGCTTGCCGCTAGACGAGGGCATGACCAGCCCATCGATATACCGGTTTGCCTGGCAGCCGGGCAGCCACACGCTGGCTTTTAGCACCCGGGTGCAGACGTATGGCTTGGTGGTGTTTGACGACATCAACCTGGTGGATGCCAATACGGGCGCGATGAGCACACTGCGAGCGCCGGGTGAGGGTGGCAACTTCTTCTTCTCCCCGGATGGCAGCCAAGTGGCATATTCCAGGTCAACCTCGATTAACGCCATTAACACGGACGGGAGCAACTTGCGCGAGGAAATGATAACTTTCCCGTACGTTATCACCTACAGTGAATTTTTATATTACCCACCGGTGCATTGGAGCCTGGACGGCAGTTCGATCATGGTGGCCGTACCGCCAGAGGATGGCCTGGCGCCCACAGAGAGCGGCTTGCCACCCGAAACGGGACTGTGGTGGATCCCGCTGGATGGCACCCCACCCTATATGCCCGGGTCCGTACAAGCTGAATGGTTTGCCGTGCAAACGGCACAGTTCTCGCCAGACAATGGCCGGGTAGCGTATTTGCGCCCAGTGGGGGAAACAGGCAGCGGCCAGCGCGAACTGGTGATCGCATTGAGCGATGGCAGCAATGAATCGGCGCAGATCCAGGAGGAAGGGATTCTGGTTGGGGCTTGGTCGCTGGATAGCAACCAACTAGTCTTTTGGTTCCAGGGGCCGGATGGCAGTCCGGAGATTCGCCTCTTGAATGCCGCCGATGGCAGCGTCACGCCCGGCAACAGCTTGACCCAGTTCCAGGCCAATGTGGCCTACTTCCATTGGGCGTTGCCGGATGCTTACCTGCAGGTGCGCTACCGTGGGGCGGACGAGTTTATCGAGCTGAGCTTGATAAATCTGGACGGCACCGGGGTGATTCTCGATGCCTACCAGGGGCCACCTCTCCAAGTGGATAGTAGCGCTCCGTGAGCCAGAGTCTTATGGCTACAGGCTTGAGGTGACAGTTTCGCGGCGATGGCGGCGGATATTCTTTGGCGCGACAATCCCCCTATGTCCAGGGTCTGGTATCCGGACCTGCGGTTGAATTGAGCTGGGTAAATATTGATGGGATCGGGATCGTGATTGATGAAGTGGCGGGCTTCTCGGCGCTCTTTGATATCGCCAATTAAGAAACCTGACACTTTAGCAAATAGTCCTTTAGGGGGATGTAAAAATCAGGTGTGCATGCAATATTATTGTGTGTCAGAGGTGAGATTCTTGAGTGAGACTGTATGAACGCTGAGCAACGACCTTCTTCCTTTAAGAGAGCTAAATCGCGCGGGCAGGGCATGGTGGAATTCGCCCTGGTTTTGCCGATGCTGCTGTTAATTGTGTACGGCCTGTTTGAGGTTGGGAGGATGACCTACATTTATTTCAGCGTGGTGACGGCCAGCCGCGAAGCCGCTCGCTATGGCGTTGCCGTGGACGAGAGCGGTTCCGGGACACCCCAATACATTGATTGCGCAGCGATCAGAACCGCGGCCAAGAATTTCGGCTCGATTGCCGGAATTCAGGATGCGGATATCTCGATTACCTATGATCGGGGTCCGGGCGGCGCGGCGCTGGGCAGCTGCCCAGTTGCGGCGGAAAGCCTGCTGTTGGGCGACCGGATCATTGTGCAGGTCACTGGTTATTTTGCGCCGGGACCGGCGATCCCGTTGTTTAACTTTCCCTCCTTCACGCTAAGCTCTACAACGCGGCGCACCATTGTTAAAGAAGTTTCCTTAGAGTAGCCAGGCAACCCAGAGAAAAGCATGACGAAGCTTATAAAGAAAACCGAAACGGGCCAGGCAATCGCCTTGTTGGTGTTGATGCTTGTGGGGATGATTGGCATTGTGGGGGTGGCGATTGACGGGGGCGATCTATTCCAGGAGCGCAGAAGCTCACAAAATGCGGCAGATAACGCGGCGCTATCTGGCGCGCAGGCGCTGTGCACGGGCGGCAACCCGGTCACTTCGGCTTTTGCATCGGCATTCGCCAACGGTTATGACAATGACCTGGCGACCAATTTTGTGACAGTGAACAACCCACCCAGCCAGGGAGCTTTCCTGGGGAACGCGGAATACGTAGAAGTTAAGATCACATCAACGCGGGAGCCGGGGTTCTCCCAACTTGTATTCTCCGGCCCATTTCAAACCAGCGTGTATAGCCTGGCTCACTGCGCGCCAGCCGCCATTGAGCCCGTGGGCGATTACGGCATCCTGGCATTGAACCCTTCGGACAAGGACGCCTTTAAGAACAACGGAAACGGCACGCTCAAGATGACGGGCGGCGGCGTGTATGTGAATTCGAATCATGCCAGCATGGCGATGGTGACCGCGGGCAATGGGGTGATTATTGCGCCGGACATTAAACTCGTGGGGGGATATACAGAGGGCAGCCCAGGTAGCATCAGCCCCACGCCGACCACAGGCGTGCCAGCGCTGAGCGACCCTCTGGCGGAGGTGCAGGAACCCACGAATCCGGGCGGGACCTGCACAACGGTTGATATGAATTCGGGCAGCCAGACCATTGACCCGGGACTGTATTGCTCGATCACGGTGAAAGGCGGGGCACTGACGATGAACCCGGGCGTGTATTACATAAAGCCGGGCAACATGGACGTCAATAAGGGGTCGGTTAGCGGAAACGGGGTGATGATCTTTATGGACGGGGGCCAGATCAGCCTTTCGGGTGGGGATTTCAATTTGAGCGCGCCGAGCTCCGGGAGCTATAAGGGGATGGCGATCTTCATGAAGCGCAGCAGTGCGCAGCCGATTGTGATCACGGCCAATGCGAGCTCAACGATCACGGGGACGATTTATGGGCCGGCTTCGGAATTGGTTTTGGCCGGCTCGGGCAGCGCGAATCCGCTGCATTCGCAAGTGATTGTCAGTTTGGTGAAGGTTTCCGGAAGCGCGGCCCTTGAGATTGCTTACGATCCGGACGAAAACTACAAACTTTCTTCGCCTGCACTGGTTGAACTGATCAACTAGCCATCTATCAGTTAGCTGGCCTACAAGGTGGCCGGGATTTCGGGGGAAATCACCCATTGGTACTAGTGAAGCGGCTACACAGCCCAGGCAATTCCAGATTGGGCTTGCACTTTTGAAAGTTCGCTGTATCATATAAAGCGAACGGTCGAAAAACGATTTGCCGCGAGTGGATTTTAACCCGTATGTTGGTTAAGACCAGTCTGCGCAAATCGGTAGGCGCTGAGTTGAGCGAGGCCGGCGACCAGAAATTGCCATGAAGAACCTCACACGAAAATCCGAATCGGGACAAGCCATCGTTCTACTGGTGCTGTTGCTGGTGGGCATGATCGGCATCGTGGGGCTGGCGATTGACGGCGGCAATGTTTTCCAGGAGCGCAGGCGATCTCAAAACGCGGCGGACAATGCGGCGCTGGCGGGGGCGCTGGCCTTGTGCGAAGGGGACAATCCGCTTACCGCTGCCTTTGCTTCTACATTTAACAATGGCTTTGATAATGACCAGGTTACCAATTTCGTAACGGTGAACAACCCGCCGAGCCAGGGACCCAATTCCGGCGATAGTGAATTTGTTGAAGTAAGCATCCGTTCTATCCAAGGAGCCTCTTTTTCATCGCTTGTGTTTTCGGGTGTATTGGAGTCAACGTCTCGAGCGGTTGGGCATTGCCAAGCGACGACCGGAAGCGGCATTGGGGATGGAAATGGGCTCATAGCGCTGGAAGATGATAAAGACAAAGCGATTCGCTCAACCTCATCCGGGTTAATTAAAGTGAATGGAGGCGGGATATTCTCCAATTCGAGCGCCTCCAATGGTTTATTTGTTTCCGGATCGGGAGATATTGAGGCAGATACTACGATTGAAGTGGTTGGGAATTATGAAAGTTCGGGATCAGGGGCTTTTAATCCGACGCCGATCGCCGGCGTGCCTGCAATCACTGATCCATTGGCTGAAGTGCCTGAGCCGACAAAGCCCGGGGGCGCCTGCATTGACTTCAATCATGGCAGCAACTCAAATGTCACCATCAATCCTGGGAAGTATTGCAAGATTACGGTTACGAGCAATGGCAATGTAACTATGAATCCGGGTGTTTATTATGTGGAACAGGAAGTGGCTGTTACCGGAGGAGGGGATCTTAGCGGCAGCGGGGTAATGATCTACATGGAGAGCAAGGAAATCAAACTAACCGGAAACGGCGATCTAAACATTAGTGCGCCAACCAGCGGCACTTATGCCGGGATGGTGATCTTTATGGGCCGTGCCAACAATACCTCGATTGAATTGACGGGCTATGGCGGGCTGATCAGCACGGGAACGATTTACGGGCCAGCTGCGACTTTCAAGATCACGGGGAGCGGGAGTTCGAACTCAATCAATTCCCAGGTGATTGTCAGCGAAGTCGAAAACACAGGCAACGGGAGCCTCATCGTGAATTACGATGCAGCGGAAAACTACGGGGGCGGTGCGGGCAGCTCGGTTATCAATTTGGCAGAATAAGCAACTGGGCATAGATCAGCCTTAATTCCCATCTCATGGTTGAATTTCCAATTATTCAAAAAAATCCAATCTCGTTAGAAACATAAAAAAACAACAAACTTGCAAGGGTGAACAAATTGGTACTTGCATTTTTGAAAGTTCATGGTATTATATTGGTCGAAAGCGGTCGAAAAACGATTTGTTGAGAGTAGATTTTAGCCCATATATTGGGGTGAAATCTACTATTGCCCTAAATATAGGGGCATTTACAGAGGACAAATCGACAGACTGCCGAGAAAAACACAATGTTGATGGCTGAAACAGCAACTTCCACTTCAAATTCCGGGCTGCAAGCTCCGGGACTTGATCTTGACGCGGTGCAGCAGCTGAGCGACCAGCGCGTGGTGCTAGTGGTGGAGGACGACCCGGATACGCTCAATTTGCTGAAGCTCACGCTGCGGCGGGCGGGCATGAACGTGGTGGGCGCGCTGGATGGCAAGCAGGCCATTCGCAAGTGGGGGGAGACCAACCCGAACATCGTGCTGCTGGATCTGATGATGCCCGAGATGGATGGCTGGGAAACGCTGGGCCAACTGCGCACGATTACGGACGCACCGATCATTATTCTTTCGGCACTCAGCCAAAATGAGAACATTGTGCGCGGCCTTGAAGAAGGCGCAGATGATTATGTGACCAAACCCTTCCAAAGCACGGAAGTGGTGGCACGGGTGGAGGCGGCGCTGCGGCGCTCCGGCCCCAAGGTTGAAGCCACGAAGCTGCTCTTCCCGGACCACGAGCTCTCCATTGATCTGGAAACCCACCAGGTGACGCTGAAAGGCGAGAGCATCGAATTGACGCCGCGTGAATTTGAAGTGTTGGCGGCGCTGGCCAAGCGGCATCCGAAACCGGTGGCTTACCAGACGATCGCTGCAGAGATTTGGGGCGATGACAACGACAAAATTCGCGAACGTATTAAATGGATCGTTTACCTGCTGCGCCAGAAGATTGAACAGAATCCCAGTGATCCCAAGCTGATTGTGAACAAAGTGCGCTACGGATACCAGTTGGCGGCCGAATAAGATGTCTGGATTACGCCGCATCTTCTTCGCCCTGATAATTGTGTCCGTGCTTACCACGGGCGCTTATAGCGTTGCAGAGGCCTGGAACTGCAGCTAATACAGTTTCCGCGTTCAGCAGGATGGGACGGTGCAAGTAGAGAATCGTTCTTCCAATAACGAACCGGAACAATTTGGCCGCGTCTATATCAATGGCGACCTGAAGGAAACTTTTTATGTGCCCGCTTTACCGGCTGGCACGAATTGGCAGACTATCGGAACGGTGAGTGTGCCCAGTTCCGGTTACTGGACTTGGGAAGTTCGGGGCACCAAAGACTGCAGAGACAACGGCAGCCACGACAGCCCGACGCCAACGCCCACCAGCACCCCGGTAACGCCGACGCCGACCAACACCCCGGTAACTCCCACTGCGACCAATACTCCGGTTACGCCAAGCGCGACTCACACGCCTGCTTTTACACCGACTGCGACAAATTGCCCTGACGGTGACGACGATGACGATGATGATGATGACGATGACGATAACGGTTGCAAACCTACCAAAACGCCCACACCCACAAACACGTCCATTCCATCGCTTACACCCACGGTTGTAGATTACAACCCGTCCTGCGCGGATATCGGTGTGGGGTCCCGGGAAACTAAACTCGAACCGGTTAGCAGCGGGACGTTCAGCTTGGGCGATGGGCAAACCGTTGCGGTGTCCGTATCTGGTTCCTCCTTTAATTGGAATTCAACGACGGCAATTCTGGCGGTGATTGTTAAGGGGGGGCCGGACGCAAACATTTACAACTACACACCCGGTGGCTCGTTTGGTGATTCCGGGTTGCACGCGCCGATCAACCCGAGCAACGGCAATCCGTACGGCTTGAGCCATATTTCATTCTGCTACAACTCGCCCACCTCAACTCCCGTAGCCAGCAACACACCGACGGCCACCCCGACCGCCACGCTGACTGCGACCCCAACACCCACGGCGACATTTACCCTGACGCCGAGCAATACACCTACAAATACGCCGACACCGTCGAATACACCCACGCCAAGCAACACACCCACGAACACGCCGACGCCGTCGAATACGCCAACACCTACGAATACAGCGACGAATACTCCTACACCGACCAACACGCCGACCCCGTCGAATACGCCGACGCCCAGCAACACACCGACGAATACGCCAACCTTCACCCCGACGCCGAGCAATACGCCGACGCCAACCAATACTCCGACGCCAAGCAATACGCCGACGCCCAGCAACACACCGACGCACACACCGACGAACACAGCCACGCCGTCGAATACTCCAACGCCGACCAATACCGCGACCCCGACGAACACGCCGACCAGTACGGCGACGTTTACACCGACACCGAGCAACACGCCGACACCAAGCAACACACCGACACCGACCAACACACCGACGCCGACCATTACGCCTACCAACACTGCGACCTTTACTCCTACTCCAACAAATACGCCTACAAATACCGCGACTCCGACCAATACGGCCACGCCGAGTAATACGCCAACCCCGACAAATACGGCAACATTTACCCCGACGCCGACGAATACTCCGACAAACACAGCGACCCCGTCGAATACACCAACGCCAAGCAATACGCCCACGCCGAGCAGCACGCCGACGAATACGGCCACCCCGAGCAATACGCCAACGCCGTCTAACACACCGACGCCGAGCAATACACCCACGCCAACGAATACGGCTACCAGCACGCCTACAAATACGCCAACGCCGAGCAATACACCTACGCCGAGTAACACGCCGACGCCGACCAATACATCGACGCCAACGCCGACGAATACGCCGACCAATACGGCTACCAGCACACCGACGAACACGCCGACGCCGACCTTTACACCGACACCGAGCAATACGCCGACGTCGACCTTTACACCGACGCCGAGCAATACGCCGACGCCGACGAATACGCCGACACCGAGCAACACACCTACCAATACACCGACGAACACCGCGACGCCGACCAATACGGCTACGTCGACACCGACCAGTACTCCGACCAGTACTCCGACGAACACGCCGACTTCAACGAGCACACCGACGCCGAGCAATACGCCGACGCCGAGCACCACGCCGACGCCAACCAATACGGCTACGCCGACGCCAACCAATACGGCTACGCCGACGCCGACCAGTACCTTCACAGTGACACCGACTCCGTCCAATACGCCCACGCTGACGGTTACCTCCACAGTCACCAACACGCCGACGCCGACGAATACCGCGACGCCGACCAATACGCCAACCGCCACACCGACTGTGTTCATCCCGGTGACGGGCAACGTAGGCCTGGTTACGCTCTGCTCCAATCAGACGGGTGTGCTGCGCTGGCAGGTCAACAACGTGAATGGCTTCGATATCAGCTTCGTCTGGTGGGTGGTGGGTGGTAGCGCTACGGGCGGCCCGATCAGCGTGCCGGCGGCCAGCATCACAGGCTTCCAGACGCCTGTAGACGGCGCCCTGCCGAACAACGTGGCGATCATGTGGTATGACCCGGGCGACAGCACCTTCAAGACGGTGAGCGGCAGCAATGCGGGTGTATCCTGCGACGAAGCCGGCCCCACGCCCACGCCGACGGCCACGCCAGTGCCTGGTGTCCTTATCCCGGTAACTGGTATCGAACTGCCCGAAATTTTCCGGGAGAGCATGTTCCTGAATATGGGCATCGGTATCTTTGGCTTCGCCCTGATCCTGCTGGGCATTGGCATCCGGCTCGATCGAGATAAAGATGAGGAAGACGAATAAGTTTCCAGCCAAATTAATCTAATCATGATAAAACGGGGCATCTTCATTGGAGATGCCCCGTTTTTTATAGGGCAGAATACAATTGCCCGATTCTTTGAGGTTTATCTATGAGCAGCAAACGCAAAAAAGCCGATCCCAATCGCCTAGTTATTGGCCTGATTTATGCGGGCTTTCTGATTGTGTTCTTCTCGTTGGGAAAAAGCATTGTTGATTTAGCCACGGACTCACCAAGCACCATTGACTTGGCATCTGATGACCAGATCATTGAGGGCTTCCTGCCTGTTTACATTGTAGAAGATGCGGTGGCCAACCCGGATGTGGTAGCCGTGGGGCTGAGTGACCCGGCGGTGACGGCGCAGGCTTTCCCTACGCAATCGGCGGATGGGAGCCAGCCGGCCGCGGCGCGGGACCCGGGCAAGGCGCCGGATCGGATCGAGATCCCTTCAATTGCGCTGGAGGCTGTCATCGTTCCGGTTAATTTCGTGGAGTTCGAGTTTGAAGGTGAAAAGTACCAACAATGGCTGGCGCCCGAGACTCGAGCCGTGGGGTGGCACTCTACTTCGGTTGGATTGGGCGTGGCAGGCAATACGGTGCTGAATGGCCACCACAATATCAAGGGCCAGGTATTCCGGGACCTGTATCAGGTGCAGGTGGGGCAACAGATCAACCTTTATTCGGAAGGTGAGTTGTTTAGCTACGTGATCGTTTACACGGATATCCTTCCCGAGCGCAACCAACCCCTTGAAGTGCGCCTGGCAAATGCTGAATGGATTGAGCCTACTGAGGATGAACGTATTACGTTGATCACGTGCTGGCCTTACGAGAGCAATACGCACCGTGTGGTGGTGGTGGCGGTGCCCTTGCGCAACAGCGGGGCAGGTTCGGGGTAATTCGACTTGATCTTGAGGAATGATTGTTAAATTAAACAGAAACTCCCCGCCTTCGAGCGGGGAGTTTTGATATTGCAGTCCCTGGTTAGATTGGTCTTCGCTCGCTCAGCTATACCGGTTTACAAAGGGACTGCAACGATGAACACACGACCCCAGGTGCTGATGCCTTCGTTGGCAATGCAGGTCTGGAGAACGAGGGGATTATTGCTGTTGTACATGTTGTGGAAGAGCGTGGTGGCGCTCAGGGTTTCGCCGCTCTCCAGATCCACGAAGGTGGACTGGGTGGAATTGGGCTGAAGCGCCTGGTAGCGGTGGATGGATGAGATGCGGTAGCTGGCGGTGGAGCCGTCGCCATAGACCAATTTGATGGTCTGGCCATTGCTGAGGCTGAAAAAGTCGCTACCAGCCAAGTAATTGTGAGCCAGGAGGCCCAGGCTACCATAGTCGGCGGCCATGCCGAATTGAGTAACTTCATTGGCGTTGCCGGTGATATAGCCGGGATTGCTGCTGGGCTGGCTGCCGACTGCGAAGGCCAGCACGTCGTCTACATAAATTCCGCGCACTTGGTTGGACTTGCCGTTGGTGACTGACTGAATGAAGCTTTCGAGCGCATCAATTGTCTGAGCGGCGACTACGGCCTGAACGGGCTCGCTGCCGCTGTTGCTGTCAGCCTGAGCGCTGGTGAGCTCCTGAGAAGCCTCTGCAGCGACTGCCTGGTCGGGAGAGGCTTCCTTTTCGAAAGAAACTGTAAATGCGCTGCTGAGCGCCTCACCGACGTCCTGGCCGGCATCAGTTTGGGGAGCCTGGCTGAGGTCGTCCTGAGCGGCTGCGACTACTTCTACGCCTTCTGAAGCGGTTTCGTCGACAGTTACGAGGGTTTCAGTTTCGAGTTCAGCCTGCTGGCCTGTGGTGGGGGCTACCGGATCAGTGGCAGATACTGTATTATTGATTGGGTTCTGGGCGGGCGCATCGACGGATGCTTCGGCCAAGACGGGTGTTACTGCAAAAAGCGCGCCCATGATGATTGCGCTTACGGTTGCTAGTAATGTGAGAATGCTGAGCGATTTCATGTCAAACCTTGTTTTAGTTTGAATCTGGTTAGATTGTAGTAAGTTTATGGTAATTTACCTATAGGATAGGGGTACTCTTTGCAGAATTGAAAGGAATCGTCGTCAGTCGGCCTCTATAAAGGATCAAAGAAAAACTCCGCGAAAGCGGAGTTTTGTTTAGCCTGGGATAGGTCGGGGCTTTTTCTTGTTTATAATGAGGCTATTCACAAGTCAGGAGCCGTTATGCAGCCTATTGCAACCTTTTCTATCGTCGCCTATGACCCCGGACGCAAGGAATGGGGCGTGGCCGTACAATCCAAGTTTTTGGCGGCAGGCGCTGTGGTTTCCTGGGCGCGGGCGGGCGCGGGCGCGGTGGCGACTCAGTCGTATGCGAATTTGCGTTACGGGCCGGAGGGCCTGGAGCGGATGGAGGCGGGGAGCAGTGCCGAAGAGACGATTACCACGCTGACGGAGGCAGACGAGAATAGGGCCCAGCGGCAAGTGGGCATGGTGGATGCACAGGGGCGGGCGGCCTCATTCACGGGAGCGGATTGCTACGAGTGGGCGGGGCATCAGGTTGGTGAGAGCTATGCCTGTCAGGGCAACATTTTGATCCCGGGCACCGTGGAGGCAATTGCAGAACGATTTGAGGCAGTTCGCGACGGCGAAGGGGAACTATCTGATTGGTTGGTGCAAGCCCTGGAAGCGGGGCAGGCTGCCGGAGGGGATAGCCGCGGTCGCCAATCTGCGGGCGTGCTTGTGGTGCGCAAAGACGGGGGCTATGGGGGCAACAATGATCGTTACCTGGACCTGCGGGTAGACGATCACCCAGAACCGATTAGGGAGTTGGGCCGCATCCTGAAAATCCATCATTTGTATTTTGGTGAGGTAGATGAAACGGATGCCGTGCCGCTGGCCGAAGTGGCAGGCGAGCTGCAGGCGCTCTTAACACGCAGCGGGCACTATAGCGGCGAGCAACATGGGGAATTCGATGAAGTCACGCGCAAGGCGCTGCGCGCTCTGGTGGGCAGTGAAAATCTGGAAGAGCGCTGGGACGGCAGCGGCGATCAAATCGATCGCATGGCGCTTGATTATTTACGGGGACGTTTTGCTAACTAGTTTTAGGAAAGGACGCAACGATGACCGACAATAGTGTTTACAAGGTGATTGAATTGGTTGGAACCAGCACAGATTCCTGGGAGAAAGCCGCTGAAACGGCGGTCAACCGGGCGGCAAAAAGCCTGGATGACCTGCGCATCGCCGAAATCTTGGATCTGGATATGGTGCTGAAGGATGGAAAGGTGCAGGCTTACCGAGCCAAGGTGAAGGTTTCTTTCAAATACCACGGCGGCTAAGCCGACTAGATTAACTGTACGGCCCTGGCAAGAGTTTGGGCGCGCGATTCGGCCAGGCCCTGCAAACTATCCAGCACGGAAAAAGCCCCGCTGCTTTCGGCAGCCAGGGAGGCGGTGGCTGTGGCGCGCAAAGTGGCCTGTAAAAAGTCGCCATTCTCTGAGATTAGACTGGCGAGAAATCCGCCTGCGAAACTGCTTTGGTTATGTGTGGGATCTTTGGGGCGCGAAGGGTATGGGGGAATCTGGTAGCGGGTTCCGGCCGCGCCATCGAGGAGCAAGAGACCGCGACTGCCGCGCTGAATCACCACTGCGCGGCAATTTAGCGACACAATGCGTTCGGCCATTTCCCAAATATCTTCGGTGCGCCCACTAAACAAAATGCGCAGTTGTTGCTCGTTGGTCAGGAAGACCTCCAAGCCGCTTACCAGGTTGGCGATCTCGTTGCGTAGGCTGGGGTGCATATAGGAAGGCGAGGATTCCAGGGTTATGGAGTTGATGCCAGCTGCGCGCAACGCGGCCGGCATCAAGGTGTGGCTGAAGAAATCCATTGGGCATAAATGAGCGGCTTGCGTGCCGGAATAGGCCGCAGGCAAATCCTCAGGTCGCAGCGATAACTCGCTGCGTTTCCTGGCGGAACTGAGCGTTGGCGGGTCGTATTTGTAGGTGAGTAAGGCTTTTGGAAAGGGCAAACCCAGTTTTGCAAAATAGGGGATTGGGTGATCGTGGAGCGGAGTCTGGGTGTCGTCGTAAGCTGTAAAGCTGCGCAGATCGTGCTCGGCGGACAAGATCTTTATCCCCTGGACGTCGAGACCCAACTCTTCAAATTTGGCAAGCCATGTTTCGGGAATATCTTGGCCGACACGGGCAACAAGCCCCACAGAACCTGCCCAAAGCCGAAAAGCTGAAGCGGCGTAGAGCAGGTTTCCGCCAGGTTGATCCACGCGGGCCCTGCCATTGGGAGGGATGAGGAACTGGCGTTCGAGGCGGCCAAGCAGGACGGCGCTGGGGGCGGGCATATTTTGATTATAGCCAAGCCCCTGGCGATCGCTTATTCGTTTTGGCTCAGCGTAAAGCGGGCGATGATAAGCACCAGCAGACCGTATAAGGGCAGGGCCCCGAGAGCGGCCAGATGATGGCCCAGCGCGTCGCCTCGGACCAGGGGACCCAGCAATTCGTTGGCGTAATAGAGCGGGGTGAGCAGGCTGAGACGCTGCACCCATGTTGGCAGGGCATCTATGGGCAACACAACGCCGGAGAGGAAGATGGAGGGAAGCAGCACCAGAGGGATAAAGGGGATTACCTGTCCCTCGGTTTGGGCGAAGTTGGATATCAGGATGCCCAAGGCCATACTGATCACCGCCAGAAGCCAAATGACCAAATACATGGATGCCAACGCACCGAAGGCATAGTCGAGCTCGAAGAGCCAGGTGATCTCGACCAGGACGATGAGGCTTTGCAGTGTGGCCAGCACGGTGTAAGCGATTAAATAACCTAGGATAATCTCTGATTGCCGGTAGCCGTTGACCAGCATGCGGGAGAGCGTTTCGGACACGCGTTCGCGCACCAAAACGATGGCGGTCAGGATAAAGGTGATGAAATGGATCTCGAAGGCAGCAAAAGGCAGCACATAGGGCGTGGCGTTGAACAGTGGATTGCTGAGGCTATCAAAAAAGATGAACAAGACATAGACGATGGCCATCGGCATCAGCAGTGAAAGCGCCAGAAAGCGATGATCGTGGCGCAACTGCTGGAGGACACGTTGGGCAATGGCGCCTGTTCGTTTAATTGAGGCGAGCATCTTTTATCTCCTGAATGTCTTGGGATGGCTCTAGCATGTTGAGTACGATTTCTTCCAGGGAACTGGGCTCAATCTCCACGCGTTGCACCTCTTTATCCAGGCCCTGTGCGTGCAGCAAAGCGGCCAGTTCTTCCGGATAGTGCTCAAATTGAAATGCCTGTGGTTTGCCTTTGCGCCAAATGCGAACTGTTGCTCGACCTCGTAGGAGCAAATTATCGGGTCTGTCGTTTGCAATGATTTCTCCCTGGCTGATAATGGCCAAGTGGTTGCAATGTATGGCTTCGTCCATTTGATGTGTGCTCACCAGGATTGTGGTTCCCTGTTCGGCAAGCTGCTTGAAATGGCGCCAAAATGCGGATCGGAGTTTGAGGTCCACACCGGCTGTGGGTTCATCGAGGAGCAGCAGGCGGGGCTGGTGCACGAGAGCACAGGCCAGCGACACCCGCTGACGCATGCCCCCGGACAAATTGCCGACGGGATCGTCTGCTCGCTGACTCAGCTCAACAAAATCAAGCGCCTCTTCTACATGGCTATTCAATTGGCTGAGCCGGTGGGCACGTCCAAAGAAACGGAGGTTATCTGCGGCGGAGAGATCTTCGTAGAGTGCGGGCGATTGGGGCATATAGCCAATTTGCTGCCGAAGCTCGGCCAGGTGCTTGTTTGGATCCAAGCCGAAGATACGGAGATCGCCCTGGTCGGCTTTGCTGATGCCCACCAGAAGTTTTATGAATGTGCTTTTACCGGCGCCATTGGCCCCAATCAAGCCAAAAATTTGGCCCTTTGCAATGTCCAGGGTAAGTCCTTTGAGCGCCTGAATGTGCCCATAGCGTTTCTGTACGTCTCGCACTTCGATTGCCATGTCTTTAGTCATCATTTATGCCTCCGCATCTGCCAGAATGCCGTGTAGAAAGATATCGACCGCGTCGTTGAACAGGGTTGAGGTATCGAAAGCTTCTCCGTGAACGAGCATTTGCAAAATCCATTGGGAGATGATCAGCCCGGCAAAAGCCAGGGCTCGGCTAGTTTCCTCCATCGGGCGCAAGCGGCCCTGGCTCTGCTCCAGACGCTGACCGAAGCCGGCGAAATGCGGAAAAATATCCCTGAACAGCTCCGCAGTGTGGCGGGCCTCAAATTCCACCAACTCGATAAACAACAAGTTAATCAGGCCGGGCCTGGATTTAACGACGGCCAACATCTTCTGGGCAATATCCTGCACCAGATCCTCGTTGTTGGCGCCCTGTGCTGAGGTCAACACCGGGACAAACTGGTGGTAGGGATGGTGGCGGCGAAGAACCTCAAGGAAGAGCTCTTCCTTGCCGGCCACATGGTTGTAAAGGCTGGCCGGAGACAATTGCGCTTCCCTCGCGATCTGGCGCATGCTGGTGCCGTGATAGCCATGCTTTACAAAAAGGTTGTAGCCGGCCGTGACCACGGCCTCAAGACTTTCTTCACCCTTTGTCATACGCATCTCCTATTAAACGAACGTTCGTTTATCATAGCACAAAAAAATGGGATCCTTTGGACGTTACTCGCCATCCCCCAATTGAGAGAGTTGACGCATCAAGCCCACGACCATCATGCCAAGGCTGACACCCTCTCGAGCAGTGATGGTCGGGCGGCCTTCTTCTTCGGAACGTTTCAGGAGCGTTTGCCCAACGATGACGCCCACAATGGCGCCCAGAATTCCGCTGACCAGCAGCGTGGTGGTGCGCGATTTGTCGGCGTTTATGGTGTCCTCCGGTTGAATTTCTTCACGGCATGGCGGGCGGCTCCGAACCAGCTATCCAAGCGGATAAGCGGCTCGGTGGCATTGTTGGCAACCCGGTTCACCCTGGCGGTAATCTGGCCGATAATCCGTTGGAGCTGAAAGGCGCGCGGCGGAATCCAAGCCATTAAAACACTTACGGCATAGATAGAAAGCCCAAGCGTCACCAGCACGATGAGGCCGACCAAGCCCACAAGCAGACCTATCAGTATTGTTGCGATTTGGGCCATGCCGCCGATATTGCCGCTGCCCCCCGTTCCCAGCAAATAGGCGCCCCAGGCAATCCCGGCACTAATCAGCAGGAGCGGAAACCAAATCTGCCACCAGGATTCTGTGCGATGGCGCTTTTGGGAAACAAGGTTGCGGCTATGAGGTGATTCGGGCAGGGGGCTATCCATCGACGTTGATTTTAACACCTTCCGGCGTCCTATCGCGTGGGGCTCAAAATTCAACGTCGCGAGGCGTAGGTATCGAGATAGTCGGGCGGGGGAGGCGAGCGATGGAGAAAGAAGGGGGTGGCCGCGAGCCCGACCAGGAAGCCTCCAATATGGGCCCACCAAGCGACGCCACCTCCAGCCGCACCGATTGAGGCAATGCCAGAAAAAAGCTGCGACACGAACCAAAAGCCGATATAGATGATTGCCGGGACTTTGACCACGGAGAGGAAAAAGAAAATCGGCACAAAAGTGACTACACGGGCTGAGGGAAAGAGGAAGATATAGGCGCCCAAGACGCCGGCAATGGCCCCGCTGGCTCCCAAAACCGGGATAGTGCTGCCTGAGAAAATCAGCGTTTGCAGGAGCGCGGCGGCGATACCGCTAAGCAGGTAAAAGATCAGGAAGGATAGCGAACCCATACGATCTTCAACGTTGTCGCCAAAGATGAACAAGATCCACATGTTGCTGAGAAAGTGGAACCAGCCGGCGTGCATAAACATGCTGGTGAACACGGTAGTTGCAAACCAGAGCGGGCTGGTTTGCAATGTGCCGGGCACTAAAGCAAATTGGTTGGTGAAGTGGAGCAACTGGTTGGGGCCCAGAGTTAGTTCATAAAAAAACACCAGGGCGTTTGTGCCGAGGATCAGCCAAGTCATTATGGGGAAATGTCGTGATCGAATTGTGTCTCGAAGTGGGATCATAGGGCCTCTTTAATTTTTGATGCGCCTGAGTATAGTTTATTGCGCCAGAATCAAAAACGGGCTGCAGAGCAGCCCGTTATGATCTTGTCCAGGATCACCTGGATGCCAGGATTATTTGGCTTTGACTGTGATCTTGCGAGTCTTGGCTTCTTCGGCCTTGGGAACCCGCAGCGTCAGTACGCCATCGCGCACTTCGGCTTCGGCCTTTTCGGCATCAACTTTGGCACGCAAATGAATGGTGCGCTCGAAATGGCCGGATGGCTGTTCCTGAAGCACCAGGCGCATGCCTTCGTGCTCGCGGCCGACAATTTCGCCCTCGATCGTGATGCTGTTTTCCAGCACCTCAATCTCGATATCTTCGGCCTTGATGCCGGGCACCAGCGCACTCACAACATAGGCTTCGTCGTCTATACTGACGTTCAAAGGGATATAGACGCCCTCTAAGTGCCGGCGTTGATGGCCAGCCCAACGCTGCATGTGGCGGGGAGAGTAGTACATTGTTCTCATGGAATCATCCTCCAAGTTTGGATAAATCGAATAGATAGAGCATAAAGGCTGTGTATTAGATTCTGGATGGCGAAGTATAGGAAATGTGTTAGCGGGCCGATGCTTGACGTTGCCCTCCGGCGAGAATATACTCACCCTGTTCGGGGTGTAGCGCAGCCTGGCAGCGCACCGCGTTTGGGACGCGGGGGTCGGCGGTTCAAATCCGCCCACCCCGACCAAGGAAATGAACATGTTCAGGAAAAAAGCTGATGGCGTGGTGGAAGCCGCGCATTTTGATGAGGAAGGCCGATTGATGTGGGTGCGCGCATATGAACGGCGCGGGCCGACGTGGTCCGACGTAGTGCTTTTGGATCGCGCGGCGCTCGTTGAGCGGTTGAAGGCGGGAAAGAGGTTCTTTGCTGGCAAGCGCAAAGAATTTAATGCCAGTGATTTTGATCTGGGGGAGAGACTCTGGCTAAATGAATTGCGCCGGGGTGTAGCACTCTCGGTGGGCAAGCGACACGTGCGCACGGATCAGCTTGAGGCGTTGCCGATCGTTTAAGCGACAACACAAAATTTTTTAAGGTCAAAAAGGCTCAAATTGGTTTATACTTTTTGAAAGGAGCCCGCTCATTTTATGAGGGTAGCCGCTTTCAAAGCACCAAAATTCGATTTGTCCCCATGAGCACGCGCGCGATGCGCGTGTTTTTGTTTAACTTGCCACGACGTGAGAGGAGCGAATCAGATGGACAATGGGATGATCCGCAAATATGAAAAAGCCAAGATGTATGCAGAGCAACCCGAACGGATGCAAGTGCAGAATCTAAAAGTGCAGTTCGACGGCCGCAATAACCCCCATATGGTTGAATTTAGCGAGGGGAAATGGCACTGTGATTGTGATTTCTTTGTTGGCCGTGAACGCTGCAGCCATACAATGGCGCTTGAATTGGTGCTGGGTGAAATGCTACACCCGCTTGAGGTGGCCTAAGCAAAGCTGCTCTACAAAGACTTGAAAGCCCCGCCATTTGGCGGGGCTTTTACTTACCTGGGAGTCCAGTTCATTTTCATGTACACATTTCCCTGCTTTAATTTAACGATCATTAGGTCGAGGCGTTTTTGGCGGGTGGCCTGGCGCTTAGCGCGGGTGATCCAACCAATGTAGTCATTTTGCTGATAAGGCGGCCGGGATTTATATTTCTCCCTGAGGCCATGCTTGTGCAGCGCTTCCTGAATGAAATCTGGCATGGGATGGCGTGGACGTTTGAGTGAGGACCAATCGTGATCAGTCATTGCTTTTCCTTACTACCAAAGGGATCCATTAGATCGACGCGCTCGCCCGAAATGGAGACTTCGATGACGCGGGCGAGGCGACGCACCTGGGTTTTTTCCTGCTTGGCACTGGTAACCCAGTGAATTATGGTTTTGCGGTAGCCGGGGGGCTGGTCCTGGAAAAACTCCCAGGCGCCCTTGGCGACTCTGAAAGTTTTGGCTTGGGCGGCATTCAGCTTAGGAGCTTCATCCTGCTCAAAGGAATAGGCGCCGGATTTCTGGCCTTTGCGAGCCTGATAGACGGCGAGACCAGCGGGCTGCACGCGGCCGACCGCGATGAGGCGCTGCATGCTGGCAATGTTCTTCTTGCTCCAAAAACTGTCAGGGCGGCGGGGCGAAAAGCGAATGGTGTACGCCTCATCGTCGATGCGCTTGCGAGCACCATCAATCCAGCCGTAGCAGAGGGCTTCATCCACGGATTGCTCCCAGGAGATGGAGGGTTTGTCGGTGGCGACTTTGTAGAAGCCGACAAGCAACTGCCTTTGGCTGGCGTGGTGCTCGGCAAGCCAGGCACGAAACTCTTCAGGAGTGGCGAAGAAGGCAGGAGTGGCAGTCATGCGCCCTGCAGCCGGGTATGGATTTTCAGCACCGTGTTCCATGTGCGGGTGGTGGCGGAGTGGCCGAATTGCTTTTCCAGATAATCCATGAGATCCAGCGTGCCGGTGTTGGGGCCAAGGGTGACGATGTTGAAGAGGTGCAGGTCATCAATCTTACGGACCTCGAATTCGGGGTCGCTGGATTCGTAGGGAAGGGCGATCTGCGCGTTTAATGGATCTTCAAGAAAGGTGACGTGGAGCTTGGTTTGCTTTGTGACCTTGAGGCTCTGAGGGGGGTCGGCGGCAACGAGGTCGGCTAGCTGCTCCGTGGTGCGGATGACAGCGGTGGAGGGGAAGCCGAAGCTGGTTTTGATGCCAGATTCGACGGCGGCTTTGATGAGAGCGGGGTCGGTTTGCTTGGCTTGGAAAACGACATTGCCACTGGCCAGCAGAGTCTGCGGGTCGGTGAAGCCCCAGTCGGAGAAGGCGCTGCGCAGCGTATCCATCTTGAGGCGGTGGCCACCGAGGTTAATGCCGCGCAGCAGAGCGGCGTAGGCGGGCATGCTAGCCTTTCAACTCGATCCAGGCTTTGACGATAGCCTCCAATTCGGATTTGCGTGCATCAGCTTCGGCGAGGTCGGCGAATTTCATCGTGCGGGCCTGCTCGCCATCACCCTCCAAGTGGGGGAAATTGCCGGGGACCTGTGCTCCGTTGTGGAACATCAGGCTGGCGTGCTGTTTGGATTTCGGGAAGAAGCTGGCCAGATTGCCTTTGTACGTGAAGGTGGGCGCCTGCCATTTGATCGTTTCTTGCAGGCGGTCATCGGCGGCGAGTATGATTTCCCGGACACGCTGAACGACGGCTTTCATGGGGTTGTCATATTGTTCGAACCAGGAATCTACTTCGTTCGTGCTCATTACTCGTTCCTTGTTTGGGACAGCGCATCCCGATCATGGGCTTCAAAGCGTCGGTCGGGGATCACCCAAATGAGGGCCACCATAGCATAAATACCATAAGCGATCCCGACCGGCCCCAGCAATGAAACCGCGATTGCCAGCAAATAAAACCCAGTCGACATATATTCTTTTATCGCACTGCCGGTTAGTTGGTTAAGCTTTGAATCCGGTTTGTGCAGTGCTTTCAAACTGCGGGACATGATGAAATAGGCAAGGCCAGCCATAAATAGATTGGCTCCATAGAGGGCGCTTGGGAGGCGTTCTCCGGGATATTCGCTGAGCCAGGCGGTGGTGAAAGGCACCAGAGAAAGCCAAAAAAGCAGATGGATATTGGTCCAGAGCACGCGCCCATTAACCACTTCAGCAACATGCAACAAATGATGGTGGTTGTTCCAATAAATGCTCAGATAGACAAAGCTCAATACATAGGCCAGAAATATAGGCAGCAAATGGGCTAACCCATCCAGGCCAGCGCTCTCTGGGGGGCGCAATTCAAGCACCATAATGGTGATGACAATGGCGATGACGGCATCGCTGTAGGCTTCGAGTCGGGTGGTGGACATGGCTATTTTTCGGAGACTTTCAGGACTTTGACCGCGTAGGCAAAATTTGATTTAGAACTATGGTTTCCTCGTGTTTAGTATAACTGCTTCAATAATCAAGGCCTGTAGGGCAGCGCTATCCACGGTGTCGCCTTCGGAAATGTCGATGGCGCGGACTGTTTTGCTGTCCAAACGTGTGTTGAAGAGCCCTTTGGGATCTTTCATCTGCGCCCCTTTGGGAAAGGTCAATCTGACAGCGCGCTTTAGCGTATCAGCGATACACAGGTTCCCATTGTGAAACCAAACCGGGACACCGCTCGGTTTGGAGGGCTTTTTCCACTTTACTTCTTCGACTATGGCCGCATCACTGTCGAGAATTACCGCGCGCAGGTGCGCCAACAGTTCGCCGCGCCAATCTCCTGACTCCTGAATGATCTGGTCTATTTGCTCAGAGGCGGATTTATCTTGCGGGGTTGGGATTTCGGTTTTGTCTGAGGCCATGCGGTGCTCTTGTCCTAGGTGGGGCAAATTATGGCAGGAAAAGGCGGAGAGGGAGGGATTCGAACCCTCGGTGGCCCATAAGACCACAACGGTTTTCGAGACCGCCCCATTCGTCCACTCTGGCACCTCTCCGGGGCGATTATAACGTCGATTGTGCGCCGCTTTAGCGGCGCACAATCTTAGGGAGAATGCGCGCATTCTCCACGGTTTCGAGCAGAATTAAAACTATTCATACCGCTGTGGCGAATTGGCTAATCTGGACAAAGACTTGTTGGTTAGAGTTCGACGCTGTGGCCCCAGGGTGGAAATTGGGTCTTGTCGAAATTATGGAGGGCCAGCGATTCGCGCAGACCGGTGGCGCCGCGCTCATCGCCATGCACGAGGAAAACCTGCTTCACGCTATCCTGCACAGCCAAGGCGTAATCTGTAAGCAACTCCCGCCCAGCGTGCGCCGAAAAGCCTTCGACCCGGGCCACCCGAATCTTACGCTCGAAGACCTCGCCAAAAATCTTTACCTGGTCTTCTCCGTCTTGCAGCCTGCGGCCGAGGGTGTGCGGGGCCATCCAGGAGACGATGAGCACGACGCTGTTCGGATCGTGAATGTTGTGCTCCAGGTGATGCAGCACGCGGCCAACTTCCATCATGCCCGAGGCTGAGATAATGATCATTGGGTCTTTGCGCTCATTGAGCGCTTTGGATTCTTCCACCGAGCGGATATAGGTGAGGTGGTCAAAACCCAGGGCAGCCAGATGGATATCGTTCTTAATCATGTTCTGCGCTTCCTGATCGAAGCATTCAGTATGTGCGCGGAATAAATCAGTCACGTTAACGGCCAAGGGGCTATCCACAAACACGGGCACAGCGGGGATATCGCCGGCGTCCATGAGTTTGTGGAGGCTGTAGACCAATTCCTGGGTGCGGCCCACGGCAAAAGCTGGGATGATCACTTTGCCGCCTCGGTTCAACGTATCTTTGACGACATCGCGCAATTCCGTATAGGCTTGCTCAGGCGGGCGATGGGGGCGATCCCCGTAGGTGCATTCCATGAGCAGGTAATCGGCGCGATCCGGCAGAACGGGATCGCGGATAATAGGTAGATTCACACGCCCGATATCCCCCGAGAACCACAGGCGAATTTTGCGCCCCTTTTCTTCAATGTCCAAAATGATGGCGGTGGAGCCAAGAATGTGCCCGGCTTCCACAAATGTGGCCTGCACGCCGGGGATCGGTTCAAATGGCTGGTCGTAGTTCTGCTTCACAAAGAGGCCGGCTGTCTGTGCGGCGTCTTCCTGGGTGTAGAGCGGCTCGATGAGTGGTTTGCCCTGCCTGGCAAGCCGACGATTGACGTGGCGGGCATTCGATTCCTGGATGTGCCCGGAGTCTTGCAGCATGATCTCGGTAAGGTGGGCGCTGGCGCGCTGGGCATGGATGGGGCCGCGATAGCCACTTTTGACCAGGTTTGGCAGGTTGCCGCTATGGTCTATATGGGCATGGGAGAGGAGCACTGCATCCAATTCGTTGGGCTCAAATCGAAAATTGCGGTTGCGTTCAATGGCTTCCTTGCGGCGGCCCTGGTAGAGTCCGCATTCAAGCAGGAGCCTGTGCCCGTTGATTTCGAGCAGGTGCTGCGAGCCGGTAACCGTCTGGGCTGCGCCCAGAAAACGAAGCTGCATGGTTTAGCGTTGCCCCTTGAGGGCGCTTAGCGTTTTCAAGATTCCCTGACTGTACTGCGCTTTGCGCCAGGGAAGATCGCTAAGCAGGGGATCCAATTGGGCTGGGTTGTGTGGATTGGCGTGCGCAATGGTTTCCATCACGTCGCGGGGTAGCACGACATCCGATTCGACAGCCATTTCCCGGGCGGTTAATTTGCGCCAGCTGCGCAAAGCTTCAACCCGCTCAACGTATTCTTCGTCGTAGGGGCTGCGCGGCGGGCGGCGGGGCGCTTCAGCGCCAACACCGCGCTGTACGGCTTTGAGCAACGCTTCGCCGTGGCGGCGTATCTGCCCATCGGACATACCCTCCACTTGGGCAAGCTCGCCTGTGCTGCGCGGGGCATTGGCCGCAATGGCCGTCAGCGTGCGATCCCCCATGATCTTGAACAAGGGTACATCGGCGCGCTGGGCCTGCTGATCGCGGTAATCGGCCAGCTGCTGCAGAATGGCCGTCTGATCGGGCTTCAAATCGCGCACACCTTTGATATTCCAGATGCTGCCGTTGGGGCCTGCGGATTGCTCTGGGATGATATGCGGCATGCGAGCAAAATCCTCGTGGGCGATGGGCCAGCGTCCGGTCTGCTCCAATTCGGCCTTGAATTTTTTGCGAAGTTGAACAAGATAATGGGTATCCAGGCGGGCATAATCCAGCATTTCGGGGCTGAGAGGGCGTTTGCCCCAATCGGCGCGCTGGTAGCGCTTGGCGAGCTTGACACCAAGCTCCTCCTCCAGCAGGTTTCCGAGCCCGACACGTTTGCGCCCGAGGATGCGAGCGGCGACCATCGTGTCGAAGAGGTTGGCAAATTCAAAGCCATAATCGCGCTTGAGCACGATCAAATCGTACTCAGCGGCATGGAAAATGGTCTCTATTCCCGGACTGCTGAAAACGCGCGCCAGCGAGGATAGATCGTCCAGGGCCAGGGGATCCACAAGGTAATCATTCTTAGCGGTAGAAAATTGGATCAGGCAAACCTGTTCGCGGTAGGCATGCAGGCTATTCGATTCAGTATCTACAGCGATGAGCGACTGTTTATTGAGATCCTGGGCCAGGGACTCAAGGTCCTCGGTGTGGGTAATAAGCTGAAAGGAAGCGGCTGACATGCTGGCTATTATAGTAGAGGGGAATTGATTGGTGTTTATATGCCTCCGACGTTTCTCTAACGGGAATCTTGTGTTCTCCCCCTACACTTGTCTAGTGCGCGTAAAACGCGTAACGAATTAGCAAAAGTGTAAGGAGTTAACACATGCCTAAGATATTAGGAATTGACCTGGGGACCACTAACAGTGTGGTGGCAGTCATGGAAGGCGGCGATGCGACCGTGATCAGCACGGCCGAAGGATCGCGCTTGTTGCCGTCTGTGGTGGCATTTAATAAGAATGGAGAGCGCCTGGTGGGGCAGACTGCCAAGCGCCAAGCTGTAATCAACCCGGAAAATACCGTTTCTTCAATGAAGCGCTTTATCGGCCGCCGTTTTGATGAGGTGGAATCCGAGCGTAAGATGGTGCCCTATGAGGTTGTGGAAGGTCCCAGCGGCGAGGCCAGGGTGAAGCTGCCCGCCACGGGCAAAGAGTACAACCCGCAGGAAATCTCAGCAATGGTGCTGGGAAAATTGAAAGCGGATGCCGAGGCCTATTTGGGCGAAAAAGTGAGCCAGGCGGTGATTACTGTTCCGGCCTACTTTAACGACAGCCAACGCCAGGCCACCAAGGACGCAGGCAAGATCGCGGGCCTTGAGGTGCTGCGCATCATCAACGAACCGACTGCGGCTGCGCTGGCTTATGGGTTGGACAAGAAGGAAAATGAGACCATCCTGGTCTTTGACCTGGGTGGCGGCACATTCGACGTCAGCGTTCTGGAAGTAGGCGACGGCGTGGTGGAAGTGAAAGCCACCAACGGCGACACCCATCTGGGTGGCGATGACTGGGATGAGGCGATCGTGAATTTCCTCGCCGACGCGTTCAAAAAAGACCAGGGCATTGATCTGCGGCAGGATCGCCAGGCGCTTCAGCGCCTGCGTGAGGCGGCAGAGAAAGCCAAGATTGAGCTTTCTTCGGTGAGCGAAACTGAGATCAACCTGCCCTATGTAACTGCCGATCAAAGCGGTCCCAAGCATCTTCAGATCAAACTGAGCCGGGCCAAGCTGGAGCAGCTGACCGAGGATCTTGTGCGGCGTTTGCGTGAGCCCTTCGATGCGGCCCTCAATGATGCCGGCATGAAAGCCAATGAAATGGATGAAGTGGTGCTGGTAGGCGGCTCCACGCGCATGCCGATGGTGCAGGCGCTGGTGGAATCCCTGACCGGCAAGCAAACCCATAAGGGTGTGAACCCGGATGAGGTGGTTGCTGTGGGTGCTGCGATTCAGGCTGGCGTGCTGGCTGGGGATGTGAAGGATATGTTGTTGCTGGACGTGACCCCGCTCTCGCTGGGCGTTGAAACCCAGGGGGGCGTGATGACGACCATGATCGAGCGCAACACGACCATTCCCGTGAAGAAGACCGAGGTATATTCCACGGCGGAGGACAACCAGACGGCTGTGGATATCCATATCCTCCAGGGGGAGCGCAGCAAGGCAGACGACAATATGTCGTTGGGCCATTTCCGGCTGGACGGCATTCCGGCTGCGCCGCGCGGTGTTCCGCAGGTGGAGGTTACGTTCGATATTGACGCGAACGGCATCATCAACGTAAGCGCCAAGGACAAGGCCACCGGCAAAGAGCAAAACATAACGGTGACGGCGTCCACCAACCTGGATGAAGGTGATATCGAGCGCATGGTGAAGGAAGCCCGCGAGCACGAAAGCGAGGACCGCGCGCTGCGCGACCTCGTGGAGGCCCGCAACCAGGCAGATGGCCTGGCTTATCAGACTGAGAAGACACTCACTGAGTTGGGCGACAAAGTGCCGGCGGGAGACCGTGAAAGCATAACTGCCCAAATTGAAGAACTTCAGAAAGTTGGCGAAGGCGATGACGTCGCTGAGATCAAGCGGAAAACGGAAAGCTTGCAGAATGCATTCCATGCCTTGAGCCAGCAACAGGTTGCTCAGAATGAGAACGGCTCGAAGGCGGCTTCGGCCAACGGCAATGGGCCGGATTCGGGCGAAGATGAGGGCGAAGTGGTCGAGGGGGAATTTCACGAAGCCTAAGCAAGCAAATCGAAATAAGAGCAGGGCCAAATTCGGTTCTGCTCTTTTTCGTTAAGTTTAAAGCCGTGATAAACTCCTGAAGCGATAGCGTAAGAAGGAGAAATGATGGATAAGGAAACCTCACAATTGTTTCGTGTCATGTTGATCGGTCTAGCGATTGTCATTGCTTTCTTGTTATGGGTCGGTTTTCAGGAGGCCAGCTACATGGGCCTTTCTCAGTTGCGGCCCCTGCATGCCCTTGCAGCAGCCATCATATAACAGGCAGCCCAGACTTAAAAAAAGAGGACGGAGAACCGTCCTCTTTTTTTTGTTAATGGATTGGGTTAACGCCGTGGCTTGCCCTGCCCACGGGAAGAACGCCCTTTGTTCCCTGCAGATGGGTTCGAATCCTCTACTTTTGGCGCCGTGCCCTGGTGAATGGCTTGATGGTAGGTATCGTCCATCAGCATCGCGATCAACTGCAGCCCTTCCTCGCTTTCAGCCAGTTCTTTGGCGAAAGGAACGAGTCGCTGCATGCGCTCTGTTTTTAACTTATCGCGATCGCGCAATTGAGCCTCAAGGTGAACCGTGAGGCGTTGGGATACAGTGTTGGCAACATCTTCGTCGGTAGGCATGTCTCGCTCCTCGAAAGTGATCTTATACATAGCGCCAATGCGGATCAATTCGCGCTTCTCCAGCATGGTGTAAAGTGTCATCGCCACGCCGCTCGCGCCTGCGCGCCCCGTGCGTCCCGCCCGGTGGATGTAAAGCTCGGGGTCATCCGGGGCCTCATAAATGAAAACATAGGGAAGTTCTGGGATGTCTAACCCACGGGCGGCCACATCGGTGGCAACCAGGAAGCGCAGTTCGCCTGACTTCAGCCGGCTGAAGACTTTTTCACGCGCCTTTTGTGACAGGTCGGAACTAAGCTCATCGGCGTTGTAACCAAAACGACGCAACACCGTGGTCACATAATTTACGCGTGCTTTAGTGTTGCAAAAGATGAGGGCCTGCTCTGGGTTCTCAACCTCAATAATACGGACTAAGGCCCGATCTTTATCCATACGGGGCACTTTTATGGATACATGGGCTACGTCGGTCACATGGACATGATCGCGGCTGAGGCTCAGGAAATCGGGTTCGTCCAGGAAACGGGCAGCCAGGCGTTGAACATTGGCCGGGAAAGTGGCCGAGAACATAAAGCCGTGAATGCCTGTCTTCGGCAAAAAGCTTTTGACTTCGAGCATGTCGGGATAAAAACCCATCGAGAGCATGCGATCGGCTTCGTCGAAAACCAGCATCTTTAAAGGATCGAGCTTCAGGTTGCGCTTTATCAAATGGTCCAGCACGCGACCCGGAGTGCCCACAACGAGCTGAGCGCCACGCTGGAAGCCATCCATCTGGGGGCCATAGCCCACGCCGCCATACACGGAAACCGTTTGCAAGCCACTGCCCCTGAACAACAATTCGGCATCATCGGCGACTTGTTTGGCCAGCTCGCGCGTCGGGACCAACACCAGCGCCTGGGCTTGTTTCTGCCCGGCATCCAGCAGTTCCAGCATCGGCAGGAGAAAGGCGCCGGTTTTTCCGCTCCCGGTGCGCGCCTGCACCATCAAATCTCGACCCTCTAAAAGATAGGGAATGGCTTTGGATTGAACGGGAGAAAGACGGTTCCAGCCAGCATGTTGGGTGGCTTTGCGGATACTTTCAGGTAAATTGTCTAAATCTGCCTCCGGAAGCGCTTGCTGGGGTTCAGCAATGTCTGCCGGAGGGCTTTGACTGGCGGTAGATTCCAATATGTTTGCCTATATGGTTTTTGTTTGGTTCATTATAGCTGAACGGTGGGAAGCCCATCGGAAAATCCTTCGAGTTGAGCTGCAAAGGGCCTTATTCCGGCTTAATCCCGCGATGCTATAATCCCTCATCGTGGAAAATCAGACCCCAAAATCCCGGCGCGGTGCGGCCCGAAAATCGTCATCCTTGAAGTGGTTTGCTATTGGGGGAGCAATACTTCTGGTGGGTTTGCTTATCTATCAAATTCCCTTTGTAAAATCCCGTTTGGCCTGGCGCGTGGAGGATTTACGCACGCGCGTAGTCTATTTCTTTAACCCGCCTGACGAGGCTATTTTTGTGCCGCAAGAACAAAATTTGCCCACGCCGGTGATCGATTCTGCCTCGACCCAACCCACGAGCAGTGGTGCTGCTTCAGTGACGAGCACCCCCGCGGTGACGCTGGCACCGCTGCCACCCAGCGCGAATCTGGAGGGGGTTGTGTATGTTGACCAGCACGGGGGTTGGAATTTGTGCGGGCCTGCAAATCTCACAATGGCGTTGAAATACTGGGGCTGGGGTGGAGATCGCAATGAGGTAACCGCCTATGTTAAGCCGGGCGTAAATACGCCCGGCCTGGATGCGGTTGAGCGCGGCCGCCCCGACAAGAACGTGATGCCGTACGAAATGGAAGATTTCGTTGATTCACAGGTTGAAGGCATGCAGGCCGTGCTGCGCGTGGGCGGGGAACTCGACGAGATCAAGCGGCTGATTGCGGCTGGGTTCCCGGTTGTGGTTGAAAAGGGCTATTCGGAACGGGATGCCTCGGGCAAGATAAGCTGGCTGGGCCACTATCTTTTTGTGACGGGCTACGATGACGCGGGCGGATATTTCATTGTGCAGGATGCCTATTTGCGCAGCGGCGAGGATGGCACCGGAGCCAATCTGCATTCCTCCTATGAAGAATTCACTTCGCAATGGCGGGCGTTTAACTATTTGTTTATGGTGGTTTACCCTGAAGATCGGTTGGACGAAGTTATCACCGCGCTCGGCCCCTGGGCAGACGAGCAATGGGCCAACGCGCATGCCCTGGAGATTGCTGAGGCAGAGGCAAATGCGCTAACTGGGCTCGACCAGTATTTTGCGTGGTTCAACGTGGGCAGCAGCCATGTGCGGCTCTTCCAGTATGTGGATGCGGCTAGCGCCTATGATTTGGCCTTCCAACTTTACGCGGGGTTGGACAATGATGAGGCCAGCCGCCCTTACCGCATGATGTGGTATCAAACCGGGCCCTACTTTGCTTATTATTACAGTGGTCGCTATCAGGACACTATCAGCCTGGCCAACACGACCCTTTTCGATACGATCGCCGAACCCACGCTGGAAGAGAGCCTGTATTGGCGCGGGCTGGCTTACGAGGCCCTGGGCCAAATCGATAACGCGATTGCCGATTACCGTGAAACCGTGCGCCTCAATCCCAATTTTGGGCCGGGCTGGGCGCAACTGGAACGGTTGGGCCTGAGTGGCTGAACGAGATCCTTTGAGCGCGCTCAAAATCCTGCACTTTGCGGATGCCCATATTGATATGGCCAATTACGGCCGGCATGATGCTGAAAGCGGCTTGCCGGTGCGCGTGATGGATTTCCTCAAATCGCTGGACGATATCGTTAACGCGGCGATTGAGGAGCAGGTTGACCTGGTGATCTTTGCAGGCGATGCTTACAAAGATCGCAATCCGCAGCCCACGTTTCAGCGCGAGTGGGGCAAGCGCATCATGCGCCTTTCGAAGGCGGGCATCCCTACGTTGCTGCTGGTTGGGAACCATGATTTGTCGCCCAGCCTGGGCCGCGCGCATGCCCTGGAAGAATATGCCACGTTAGAAATTCCCTTCGTCCGTGTGTTGGATGAGCCCAGCTTTCTGGGGCCGGATGAATTGCATGGCTTGCCGCTGCAAGTGGTGGCACTGCCCTGGCTTACGCGCTCCAAGATGATGGCGCGGCTGGAGATCAGCGCTGCTGAGCCCGAGAAAATTTATCAAGAGCTGGAAACGCGGCTGACTGAATTGGTGGACCATTATTTGAATGAATTGGCCGATCCAGCCCTGCCGACCATTTTGACCGCGCACGCCTCAGTTCAGGGAGCCATCTACGGCGGCGAACGCACTGTGATGCTGGGGGGCGATCTTGTGCTTTCCGGATCGCTGGTTAAGGATCCGCGCTTGGATTACGTGGCACTGGGCCACATTCACAAGGCTCAAGATTTGAATGAGAACCAACATCCACCTGTGATCTATCCGGGTTCAATCGAACGGGTGGATTTTGGTGAAGTGCGCGATGATAAATTCTTTGTCATCGTTGAGGTGGAAAAGGGCAAGACTAAGGTGGATTGGCGAAAATTGGAAGGGATTCGGCCGTTTATTGATATTCCCCCGATTAAATTGGATTCACAAGAAGGCTTGAATCAACGGATTCAAGCCGCATTGCCCAAGGCGGAGGTGCTGGTCGGCGCCATATTGAGGCTGACTCTGGAATATCCGCGAGACTTGGAGCCTTTGATTGATGAGGCGGCGCTGCGTGAAATCGCGGCTGAGACCTTTGAATTCCATCTGGTTAAGCGACCCCAAATGGAGACCCGGGTGCGCATCCCCGAAGACCAGAATGTCAGCGAAATGTCTCCCTACGATTTGCTCAACCTGTATTGGAAATCAGCACACGTCGAACCTGACGAGCAACAATCCCTTATGAAACTCGCCAAAGAGGTCATCGAAGACGCCCACAATGGAGACTAAATCCGAACTCAAGCTTTTCGTTTCACTTGCGACTTTTGCCTTGTTCCTGGCGGCTTGCTCTGGGCAATCGGGCGCCGCGAAGTCTCCACCCGAATTCGGCAGCGGATCGGCTGAAACCACGTCAGAAGCCACCCCAAAAGTTAGCCCAACGCCAGAAGTTGTGGTCACGCTGAGCGCGGAAGAAGCGGTGCAGATGGCTGACCTGGGGCAGATCGCGTTCACAGCCAGCGATGAGGGACGACGGGATGTTTGGCTGATCCGCCCAGATGGCAGCGACGAATTTAGTCTCACGGGCAGCCTCAAGAACGTTTTTGCTGAGGCTCCGGTGTGGTCTCCGGATGGCAGCCTGATTGCATACGACGGTCTGCTCGGCGTCTACGAAACGCGCGACATTTTGCTGATAACTGTGGATCGTGAAAACCCCGTTCAGACGCAAATCACTGAGTTCGAGGACTATGACTGCTATCCGAGCTTCTCGCCGGATGGGGAGCAGATTGTGTATATGTCGGAGCGGGACGACAATCGCGATTTGTATGTGATGGATCTCGAAGGCAACGACATTGCGCGGCTCACGGATGATCCCACCAATGATTATGAACCCGCCTGGTCGCCGGACGGGGAGCGCATCGCGTTTGTTTCGCGTCGAACGGGCTTCTCACAAATCTACGTGATGGATGCCGACGGGGAGAATGTGGTTCAGCTTACCGAGGAAAACCAACTGGATTGGCGCCCCGCCTGGTCGCCGGATGGGGAGTGGATCGCGTTTGAATCCTGGCGGAATGGCAATGCGGATATCTTCATCATGCGCCCGGATGGCAGCGACCTCCAGCAACTGACCACCAGCCTGGCTGAGGACGGCCACCCTCATTTTTCCCCCGATGGACGCTACCTCGTGTTCCATTCCAAACGGATTGGCGATTATCAGTTGTTCATCCTCGAGCTGGAGCATCCCGAAAACGTATGGCACCTCGAAACAAAAAGCCCACGTGCTCTACTGCCCGCCTGGTCGCCGCCGACTGCGGAATAAAGCAAAATCTTGCTTCGCAACGCTTCAGGTGGGGGAAGCGGCGTATGCGTTGGCGGGCAACCTAGATAGTAGAATACATGTTCGATAAGTAGTACAATCCATTCGATGTCCACCGCGTTAAGCAAGCTGATCTCCCAGTGGCGCTCTGAGCCAACCATTGGCGGAAACGTCACCAAATGGCATCAAGAGCCCCCCAGCCCAGGCACTTTTGCCGACTTACCCGAAACGATGGAGCCGCGCCTCGCGGCGGCCTTCGCGCAACTGGGTTTTGGCAAGCTCTATTCACACCAAAAACAAGCCTGGGATTTGTTGCAGGCGGGTCGTCATGTGGGGGTGGTTGCAGGCACGGCCAGCGGAAAGACGCTGTGCTACAACCTGCCCGTCCTGGATGCGCTTCTGCGGGATGAACGCGCCCGGGCCCTCTACCTCTTTCCGACAAAATCGCTGGCTGCGGATCAATTGAGCAAACTCGAGGATTGGCTTTCCGCATTGGAAAGCGGACCTGAGTTGGTGGCTGCACTCTACGACGGGGATACGCGGGTGTCGGATCGGCCGCACATCCGCAAAAAGGCGCGCATTATCCTCAGCAACCCAGACATGCTGCATATCGGCCTGCTGCCTTATCACACCAAATGGGCCGAGTTTTTTGCCAACCTGCGCTTTGTGGTGCTCGACGAAATGCACACTTACCGCGGCGCGTTTGGTTCGAATGTAGCCAACGTCATCCGCCGGCTGAAACGCATCTGCGCATTTTATGGCGCGGCGCCGCAATTCGTTTTTGCCTCGGCGACGATCGCTAACCCGAAGCAGTTGGCTGAAGGGCTGATCGAAATGCCGGTGGAGATTATTGATCAGGATGGCGCGCCACACGGCCCGCGCACGTTCATGGTGTATAACCCCCCGATTGTGAATCAGGATTTGGGCATCCGTGCTTCGGTGTTACAGGAGGCAGTGCAGCTCACCTCTGATATTCTCGCTCAAGATATCCAGACGATCGTGTTTGGGCGCACGCGGCGGAACATCGAGTTGATGCTTACCAATTTACGGGCGGCTGCGCCGGGCGACCCCGAGACGATTCGCGGCTACCGTAGCGGCTATCTAAAGAAGGAGCGGCGAGCGATAGAGGAAGGGCTGCGAAACGGTGAGGTGCGCGCCATGATTGCCACCACCGCGCTTGAATTGGGCGTAGATATCGGCGGGCTGGAAGCGGCCGTATTGGCTGGATATCCGGGAACCATAGCAGCCACGCGCCAGCAAGCCGGTAGAGCGGGGCGTTCAGATGAACCTTCACTGGTGGTGTTGCTGCTCTATTCGAATCCACTTGAACAATACCTGGCGCGGAACCCCGATTATTTTCTTGAGGGCAGCCCGGAACACGCATTAATCAATCCGGATAACCTGGTGATTCTACTGGCCCATGTGCGTTGCGCGCTCGCGGAGTTGCCCTTTCGGAGCGGAGAAGCCTTTGGTAGCGTTGCCGCGGAAGATGTTGAGGAACTCTTGCAGGAGCTGGCCGGTGCGGGCCAGGCTCACCATTCGGGTGACAAGTATTTCTGGACGGCAGACACTTCACCCGCGCTTGAGGTTTCCCTGCGCGGCAGCGGCACCGATTCCTTCGTGCTCCAATCGCACGAGGCGGGCAACACAATACTGGTGGGGCAGATTGATCCAGTGGGCGCATTTTCCCTAGTGCACCCTGAGGCGATTTACATTCACGAGGGGCGAACATATTTCGTCGATCAATTGGATTTGGATGAGCGCGTGGCCCAGATGCATCCGGTGGACGTTGACTATTACACGGTCCCGATCCACAAGATCACCGTGGAGGCGATGGAGATATACCAGCAGGAGATGAGCACCGGCGGCGAAAAACATTACGGCAGGTTGCAAATCCAAGATGAAGTCCATCGCTACGAAAAGGTGCACTGGACAATGAATGAAGCGCCCGGTGGGGGTGAACTGGATCTGCCACCCTACACAATTAACACGCTGGGCTATTGGTTCGCCTTTGACGATCATGCGGTGGATGCGATCCGCGAAAAAGGTTTGTGGCGCAACGATCCCAATGACTACGGCCCTCACTGGGAGGAAGTAAAACTGGTTGTGCGGGCACGGGATGACTACACCTGCCAGAATTGCCTGTTGCCCGAGAATGGCCGTGCGCATGATGTGCATCATAAGATCCCGTTTCGCACGTTTGCCAGCCAGAAGGAAGCCAATCGCGTGGACAACCTGGTAACCCTCTGCCCGAAATGCCACCGGCAAGCTGAAACGATGGTGCGGGTGCGCAGTGGATTATCCGGTTTGGGCTTTCTTCTCGGGCACGTAGCGCCATTGCATCTGATGTGCGATCCCCACAACCTAGGCACGCATTATGATCCCAAAGCAGATTTTGCCGGGGGGAAGCCCGCCATCGCTTTCTACGATAATTTTCAGGATGGCATTGGACTTAGCCAGAAACTCTATGAAATCCACGATCAATTGATGGCGCAGGCCCTGGACGTGGTCATTGCGTGCGAGTGCAAGGACGGCTGCCCAGCCTGTGTTGGCCCCGGGGGTGAGCTTGGTGAGGGCAGCAAGCAACAAACCAGGGCTATCCTCGAAGCCTTGACGGGCAAATAGCCCGGCCACAGGGCTAAGGCTATAATTCAGAGATGGCGTCGATTTCCGACCGATTGAAGGCTTTGGGGGTAAGTTTGGGGAGCGAGGGTCTGGCTCCCAGGAAAAAACGCGCCAATTTCCCCATTGAGCAAATCATTGATGGCCAGGCTCAGGAGACTCCTTTCGGAGAGGCCTTTGTGGTGGAAGAATTCTTCCCCAGCGATTACGCCCACGGTGCGGCACCCCTGCGGTTTCCCGCGCAAATGGACAAGATGGCTGCCTGGGGTCGGGATGCGCGCATCGCCAGTATTGAGCCGGAAGGGTTTCTCTTCCTGGATACGGAAACCACTGGGCTTTCAGGAAGCAGCGCGACGTTTGCGTTTTTGATTGGGGCCGGGCGATTTGAAGAGGGTGGTTTCCGCCAACAGCAATTCTTTCTGCGCGATCCGATTGAAGAACCCGCGCTATTGGCCGCTCTGGAGAGTTTCGCCGCTCCGGCAGATGCCCTGGTTACTTTTAACGGGAAGGCCTTCGATATCCCCCTGTTGAACACGCGTTACTTAACAAACGCGGCGCCCCCGCCTTTCGATGAGATGGCGCATCTTGATCTGCTGCACCTGGCGCGCCGCCTGTGGAGGGATGTGCTCCCCAGCCGGGCGCTAGGCGACCTTGAAATTGAGGTCCTGGACATTAAGCGCACGGCGGATGACATTCCCGGGTGGATGATCCCGCAGTTGTATACCGACTACCTGTATACGGGGGATGCGCGCCCCTTGAGCGGTGTCTTTTATCACAATACGATGGACATTTTGAGTATTGCCGCGCTGTTTGAGTTGATGGCGGGGAGGCTAGCGGCGCCGCTGGAAAGCGAAATGGGTGATCAGGCCGAGCTGTATGCGATTGGGCGGCTATTTGCCGATCTTGGCTTTTCTGAGGAGGCGATTGAAGTCTTCGAAATGGGTTTGGGGAGAAAACTACCGGAAGACGTGCAATTCCGTTTGGTCGAAAATCTGGCGTGTCTGCATCGTCGCAAAGGCGATTACCAGGCGGCCCTCAAGTTATGGGAAATGGCAGCAGGCGATGGGCACGTGTATGCACACGTCGAAATTGCGAAATACTATGAACATCGCGCAGTAGATTTGGCGAGCGCACTCAATTTCACTTTGACTGCTCTGGATGTGGTCAACTCGAAAAACACGCCGCGCTTTGACCGCCTCCATTGGACGCCGCTTTTGGAACATCGCCGCGCCAGACTCGAACGACGCTTAGCCCGGCAGACTGAACGGCAATAAAAATGTTGGCTCTTGCGCACGCGGTTATCTGCTTTCGGCGGGCGCAAAGAAGACCAGGATTTCCAAATCTTCTTCGATTTCTATAAATTGGTGCTCGGCAAACGCTTGCACGTAAATAATTGAGCCGGCGCGCACATCGCGAATCTCGTTTTGAACTTGAATCTTTCCCCGCCCTTTTTGTATGTAATAGACTTCGTCTTGCTGGTGTGGCTGCTGTGGATCATGGACGCCAGCGCCGAGCCGATAAAGCCCAAGGCTCAAATCTGGCACACGTAGGAATTCAACATAGCGATCGTCGCCAGCCGCGGCCTGGCTACTAATTTGGTCCAATTCAAAGGCTAACATGCTCAACTCCTCTGGCTACGGCAGCGTTGGGTAGCTTTGGCTCAAGATGGCTTGCCCCACTTCAGATTGCAGGCAATTGATCAATGTGCGCGCCGGACCTTGAGGTTCGCTCGCGGAGAGCGCCAGGAGCGGCACACGCAGGCCCACATCAATGGTCTTGACGGAGGCATCAGCCCAGGCGGCTGGCAGCACTCCAATTGCGTTTGGGTCGCTGGCAATCGCGTCAAGCATCAGCTGGGGAGTTGCGGCGATATGAGCGTTCCCGGTGACAGGGCTGCCCTGCAAGAAATCGGTTTGCAGCGCCCGGCGGGCCTCATCACCCTCCGGCCCCACCCAAACAGAAATCGCGTCGTCGGGGCCATCCAATGCTGCCCATTGATCAATCTGGCCGCGGAAGATTTCTGCCAGATCGATCCGGTTGAGCGAGTCAGCAGGGTTGAGTGGATTGACTGCGATCAGGATTTGCTCCTCGGCGAGTGGAGCGGCGAAGAAGTCGGTGTCTTGGGGCGGGCCGAGTTGAATGATTACATCGTAGTCCTCAGGATTAGTTTGGCCCGGGACGCGCTGCTCGACGTGCAGACGAGCCGTTTGGGAAGCCCCGCAGGCAGCCAAGGCTGCTTGAACCGATTGAGCAGCTGGGCTAAGGGCAATTTCTAGCAGGGCTTCATCGGAAGCAGAGCCTTGCGCATTACAGGCGGCCAGGAAAGTGATCATTGAGAGAAACACAATTTTTGTGTAGCGGTTCATATTTAGAAAACGAACAATGTGAGTAGCGCGAGAGCCGTGCAGTAGATTGCAAAGGGGTAGAGCGAATGGTTTGAAAGATAGGCAAGCAGCCCGCGGATTGCCAAATAACCAACCAGGGCTGAGACAAGAAAACCAGCGAGAACCAGCATGACAAAATTGGAGCCCTGCGGCAAGCGGGTTAAATTCCACAACGCGAGCACACCTGCCCCGAACATCACGGGTACAGACATCAAGAAAGAAAAGCGCGCGGCAGCCGGCCGGCCCAGGTGGGCCAGCATGCCCCCGCTAATTGTGGCACCCGACCGGGAAATCCCAGGCAGAAGAGAAAGGGCTTGAAATACGCCGATCAACACTGCGTTTCCGGCAGAAATGTTCTCAATCCCGCGCTTTCGGCTGCCTACTTGTTCAGCCAAAACAAGCAACACTGCGGTGCCCAATAAAAACACAGCTGTGGCTCTTGGGCTTGAAAAGGCGGCTTCAACGGCGTCGTGGAAATACCAGCCCGCGGCAATGGCAGGCAATGTTGCCAGGATGAGAAGCCAGCCCAGGCGACCGTGCGGGTTGACACCAACACCGGGCTTCAGGCTGCGTAACATCCCAATTCCAATAGGCAGGAGATCGCCCCAAAAATAGACTACCACCGCCAGCAGCGTGCCCCACTGCACCAGAATGTTGAAAACGAATGCTTGCTCACTATCGAACTGCCAGCCAAGTGTATGCGGCACCAAAACGAGATGGGCTGAACTGGAAATCGGCAAAAATTCCGTGAGGCCTTGAACGATGCCCAGCACAAGCGCTTGAATCAGGGTCATGTTAGCGGACCAGTTTGGCTTGCTGGCTGAGGAGGGAGGAGGCGAAAGCCTCAAACGCATTATTCAAAATCGCGGAGCGCATATCCTTGGCCAACTGAATTAAAGTATGCAAATTGTGGATGGAAAGCAAGGTGGCTGAAAGCATTTCTTTGGCCACGATGAGGTGGCGCAAATAAGCGCGTGTAAAGGTTGTGCAGGTATAGCATGTGCAATGCTCGTCAATTGGGGCGGTGTCGCTGGAAAATTCCAAATTCTTTAGGTTGAGCCGTCCACCTGCACGCAGAAACACTGAATTATTGCGCCCCAAACGAGTGGGCAGGACGCAATCAAAAAAATCGATCCCACGACGTACACATTCGATTAAATCCTCGGGCGTGCCCACGCCCATCAAATAGCGCGGCTTATCCTCCGCGAGAATGGGGTCAACAATATCCAGCACGGCGTGCATTTCACTTTTGCTCTCTCCCACCGAAAGGCCGCCAATGGCGTTGCCTGGAAAATCGAGCGAATTGATGAATTCAGCAGATTGGGTGCGTAAATCGGAAAAAATGCCGCCCTGCACGATACCGAAAAGGGCCTGATCCTGCCGCTTTTGGGCGACCAGGCAGCGCTCTGCCCAGGCATGCGTGCGTTGCAAGGCCTCTTCGTTGTAGGCTCGATTATCTGGCTCCGGGCATTCGTCGAAGGCCATGATGATGTCTGCGCCAAGGTTTTCCTGGATGGCAATAGCTTTCTCCGGTGTGAAACGGTGTTTGGAGCCATCCAAATGACTCTGGAAATCCACGCCATCCTCATCCACCTGGCGCGTTCCAGAAAGGGAAAAGACCTGGAAGCCACCCGAATCGGTCAATATAGGGTTGGGCCACTGCATAAACTCATGCAGCCCGCCAAGCTCTGCGACAAGCTCATCGCCGGGACGCAAATACAGATGATAGGTATTAGCGAGCACCAGGCTGGCGCCCATTTCGTCCAGTTGGGCGGGCGTGATCGCTTTGACGCTCGCCTGGGTGCCCACAGGGGCGAAGAGAGGTGTTTCGAGGATTCCGTGAGGGGTGGTAAAACGCCCGGCTCGGGCGCGGCCATCTTTGGCCTCCAGCCCGAATTTGAAAGGATAGGCCATCAGGGAAGCAGGGGCCAGAAAATTGGCAGTACCAGTAAGGTGACCAGCATCAAGATCAGCGTGAGTGGCAAGCCGACTTTGGTGAAATCGCTGAAACGGTAACCGCCCGGACCCATGACCAACACGTTGGCTGGATGGCCGACCGGGCTCATGAAGGTGGTTGAGGCGGCTATAGCTACCAGCATGGCAAGCGCTTGCGGGGAGAGGCCAGCATTGTTGGCGGCACTGATCGCGATCGGCAACATCAATACGGCCACAACAGGATTTGGCATTACCTGAGAGCTCAGCATCGTTAGGAGAAAAAGGCCGCTCATGAGGGCCATTGGGCCAAATGAGTGCAGCGAACTAATCACCTGATCAGCGAGAAAGGTTGCCGCGCCACTATTTTGCATTGCGATTCCCAGAGGCAGCATTCCCGCAATCAGGAAAACCGCCTGCCATTGGATCGAGCGATAAGCTTCATCCATATCCAGACAGCCGGTGAGCACCATGAGAACTGCACCCGCCACGGCGGCCACCGCGATTGGTAGCCAACCGAGGCCGACGACAAGCACTACGCCGGCCATAATCATTGAGGCCAGAAGCGCTCGATCGTGGCGCGGTGCGGCCTGGACTTCGGGGGAGAGCACCAAAAATTCAGGCTCGTTAGCCAGCATACGGATGCGATTGCGGTGCCCGTAGATTAACAGTGAGTCGCCATGCCGAAGCGGGAGCTCACGCAGATTGGAACGATAGGCACGGCCGCTACGCCAAATGGCCAACACGCTGAGCCCGAACTTTTCGCGAAAGCTCAGTTGGCGAAGCGTTTTATCGTAAAGGTTTGAATGTGGTGAGATCACCACTTCAACCAAGCCAACATCTTCAGATTCAAGCTCGCTGAGGGCGGGCGTGGCGCTGCTTTCGGCCTCCAAATCCTGAAGCGAGCGCAGCAGTTCTACGTCGTCAAGTTTGCCTTCCACAAACAACTTGTCGCCCACGTGGAGCTTATCGGCGGGATCGGGCATCAAAAGGGTTTTGCCATCCCTGGAGATGCCCAATACCGAGAGGCCAAAGGCATCGGCCAGTTTGCTCTCTGCAAGGCTTTTTCCCGCAAGGCTCGAATTTTTCGGGATACCAATAAGCAACAAGCGTTTTTCAAGGCGATAGGTATCCAGCGTGTTGTAATCTGCAATTGAAAGCATCCCAGATTCATCCAGTTCTTTAAGTTGTTTTCGGCCTGCCTGAACCAGCAAACGGTCATCGGCCTTTAGCCTTATAGCTTGTAACCCGGTTCGAACAGGCTGTTCGCCTTTCCATACTGCCAACACATTGGCTTGGTAGTTGGCTCGAAAACCACACTCGGCAAGCGTTGTGCCTACAAGCGGGGAGTCCTTGGGAATCTGCGCCTCAACCACCGAGATCTGTTTTGAAATCAGATGATCCACGGCCACTTTGGTTTGCTCATCACTATCTCCATTGCTGGCCTCAAGCGTGATCTGTTGCCCCACTGCCAACTCATCCAGCCAATCAGAACGGCCGAGCACGAGCAGGTCGTCCCCATCCTCCAGCACAGCGGAGGGCTCCGGGGCCAGATCGAGCCGACCCTTGCGCCGAATGGCTAGCACATTCAGCTTAAGGGCGGAGCCCAAGCGGCTTTCCCCCAGGCTCTTTTTACTCAATAGACTGCCTTCGGGAATATGCAATGTGAAGAAACGATCATTCAGTTCGAATTGGTGGGTTGCATCCGTGCGATGGAATTCAACTGCCAGGTTGCGATCCGGCAGGAGGCGATGCCCAAGCAAGAGCATATAAAGTATGCCAGCCACCATCAAGGGAACACCCACTAGGGCAAAATCAAAAAAACCGAATTCGGGAAAGCCAAAATCGGACATCGCGTTGCTGACCAGGATATTGGGCGGTGTGCCGATTAGCGTGGTCATTCCACCCAACAGGCTACCAAAAGCGAGGGGCATTAAAAATTTTGAAGGACTGCGCCCGGTTTTGCGTGCGATGTGGGTAACAACGGGCAACATCATGGCTGTAGCCCCCACGTTGTTCATAAAAGCGGACAATCCCGCGCTGACCAGCATGACGACTACCAAAATGCGTCCCTGGCTGCGGCTGCCGATGCGCAGCATGCTCTTACCCAGCTTGTTCGCCACACCCGTTCGGGATAAGCCGGCGCTGAGAATAAAAACTGCCCAAACAGTTACAACTGCCGGGCTGCTAAAGCCGGAAAGAGCCTCTTCGGGGCTGATCAGCCCTGAGATGGGTAATGCCACGAGCACCAACAAAGCCACGAGATCTACACGCAGCCGTTCCCAGATAAGCAAAACTCCGGCGATCAGCAATATGCCGAGGGTGAGGGCGACATCCGTCGTCAAAGGATGCTCCGATGCGAGCGCAAAATTATTAAGTGCATTGAGGTGTCAGTGGAATCCATCTGAAATCGGATTATACCTGCGGCCTCCTCAGAGCCCGAATGTTATAATCCCGCGGCGCACCCGCGCAAATTCCCTTAGGAGTGTTGAATGAAAGCATCTCAAGTTCATGAATCATTAGCTAAACATCTACCCGTGGGTTCAGAACCTATTGTGGTTGATCTTGAAAACTCACAAGGCCCTTATTTGCGTGATGCGCTGACCGGTAAGGATTATATAGATTTCTTCACCTATTTCGCCAGTGCCCCCATTGGGCATAATCACCCCAAAATGCATGATTCGAATTTTGTCGAGAAACTGCTGGCCGTGGCGCTTACTAAGCCTTCTTCTTCCGATTTCTACACCGTTCAGATGGCCGAATTTGTAGAAACTTTCGCTCGGATTGCAATGCCCAAGGGCATGGAGCACCTATTTTTGATTAGCGGCGGGGCTCTGGCGGTGGAAAACGCACTGAAAGTGGCCTTCGATTGGAAAGTGCGCAAGAATTTTGAGCGCATCGCCAAACAAGGTGGGAAAGCAGGCATGCAGCCGGTGGATGGCCTGGGAAGCAAAATTATTCACTTCCGCGAGGCATTTCACGGTCGTTCCGGCTACACGATGTCTCTGACCAATACGGACGATGTGCGTAAGTATATGTATTTTCCGAAATTCAACTGGCCGCGGGTGCTGAATCCTAAATTGCGTTTCCCTGTGGATGATAATGTTCTCGCGGATGTAGAACGGGCAGAGAGTATTGCCATCGCGCAGATCGAAAGCGCCGTTCGGCAGTTCCCGGGCGATATCGCCGGCCTGATTATTGAGCCGATCCAGGGCGAAGGCGGCGATAACCACTTTCGGCCCGAATTCTTCAAAGAATTGCGCCGCCTGGCCGATGAACATGAATTCCTGTTGATTGCGGACGAGATCCAAAGCGGAATGGGCATCACCGGAAAAATGTGGGCCATCGAGCATATGGGCGTGGAAGCCGACATCATCGTGTTTGGCAAGAAAGCGCAGGTTTGCGGGCTTATTGCCGGGCCGCGCATTGATGAAGTTGAGGGCCACGTTTTCGCTGAGGAAAGCCGAATTAATTCCACCTTTGGCGGGGACCTCACGGATATGACGCGCTCCACGCGCTTCCTGGAGATTATCCAGGAAGACGATTTGGTTGCGCACACTGCCCAAATGGGCGAGAAAATGCTCGCAGGCTTACGCTCGTTAGCTGAAACGTCCAAAGGCGTCGTGAGCAATGTGCGGGGCCGCGGCATGATGATTGCTTTTGATCTGCCGGATAAAGTGCAACGGGATGCAACGATTGACCGCATGAAGCAGAACGGGGTCTATGCGTTAAAATCGGGCGAACGCTCAATTCGATTCCGGGGAATGCTTGATTTGCCTGAGGAAATCATTGAGAAGAGCCTGGCTGTTGTGGAAAAGAGCTTGCCTGCTGCCTGAGCGATTAGTTGTTCGGGGGGATGCGATCCATGTTGCCTGATTTTCGAGTTCGCCAACGCGATTACCTGCTTGAAATTGCACGCGCCATCAGCCAGGAATTAGACCTGGATAAGGTGCTGCCGCGCATCCTCAGGCACTCTGCTGATTTGCTCGCTGGGCAGGCAGGGCTGGTGGCGCTGCGTGATGATCAGGGTGGCTGGCGCTTGGCGGCATCCCACGGCATACCGGAGGCGCTGCGCAGTTATCTCGATCCCATTCTAGCGGCAGTTCCCGATCACGAGGATCCGGCTCGTTTCGAAATTCCAGAGATTAATCGTACGCTTCAGCGCATCGCACAGCAGGTCAGTCTGGGGCTGCTCACCGGCGTGGGCCTGCCGCTGATAGCTCAGAATCGAGTGATGGGCGTGATTTTTGTTTTTCGTAACTACCGCGGACCCTTTTCGCGCAATGATCGCTCCCTGTTGCAAAGTTTTGCCGATCAGGCGGCTGTCGCGGTGCACAATGCGCAGCTTTATGCACAAGTGCGCCAGGAAAAACAGCGCATGGACGCAGTTCTCGATTCGGTGGCGGACGGTATGTTAATTCTGGCCCAAAACCATGCCATCGAACGTTGCAACCCGGCCTTTGCCCGGATGTGGAGGAAACCTAGCGCTGAACTCATCGGCCAGCAACACAATGAAATTATCCGCTGGGCCAACGTGACACACGGCCCCACTCTTGAGGAAGCTGAAGCGGGCGGGTGGCCGTTGACGCGTAACGCAACTCTCTACGTGGAAGGCGACTTGCTGCTTTCCGATGAGAGCACTCTTCCAGTAGGCGTCACCTATGCGCCGCTTCAATCTCAGGACAATAATCTACTGAATGTGATTGCCCTGGTGCGCGACGTGACTCACTTTCGCCAGGCAGAAGAATTGCAGACTACCTTTATGTCGGTCATCAGCCATGAATTGAAAACGCCGGTGGCGCTAATCAAGGGCTATGTAGGCACCCTTCGTCGGGAAGACGTTTCATGGGATAGCAAAACGGTTCAAGACAGCCTTGAAGTTATCGAAGAAGAGGCAGATCACCTGGCTGAGTTGATCGAAAACTTGCTGGATGCCTCGCGGTTAGAGGCTGGCGTATTGCCTATCAATGCCACTGACCTGGCACTAGGCAACCTGGCAAAGCGACTTGCCGAGCGATTCTCAACGCAAACCGATAAACACAGGTTTGTGTTTGATTTCCCCGAAGATTTCCCCGTGATTTTGGCGGACGAGCAGCGGATTAGCCAGGTGCTGCTAAATTTGCTTTCCAACGCGGTTAAATATTCGCCAGAGGGTGGGGAGATTCGGATTGGCGGTGAGGTGCGCTCGGAGCAGGTGGTTGTCTGCGTGAAGGACCAGGGCCCAGGCATCGCACCCAACGATGTTCCGCACATCTTCGACCGCTTTTATCGCGCCGACGCTGCCCAGCGCAATACCAAAGGCGCTGGTCTGGGCCTATATCTTACGCGCGCGATCCTTGAAGCTCATAAGGGCACTATCTGGGTCGACCCCGACCCGGATTCGGGCGCCCGTATTTGTTTTTCATTGCCAAGAAACCAATAATTAACAGAAGAGAGATATATGCCCCAAACACAAATGCAATGCCCTAACTGCAAACAACTGGTGACAGCGGATGTCGAGCAGCTTTTTGATATCAGCGCGGATCCTCAAGCCAAAAATCGGCTGTTGGGTGGCTCGGTCAACGTGTTGGGCTGCCCGCACTGTGGTTATCAGGGCAGCCTTTCGACCCCAGTTGTTTACCATGACAATTCCAAAGAGCTGCTGTTGACTTATTTCCCTCCCGAGCTGAACCAGCCTATGGAGGAACAGGAGAAGACCATCGGGCCGCTGATCCAAAAAGTGGTTGACAATCTTCCCCAGGAGCAGAGAAAAGGCTATCTCTTTAAGCCTCAGCAGATGTTCACCTTCCAGACTCTGATCGAAACTGTGCTGGAAGGAGAAGGCGTCACCAAAGAAATGATTGAGGCCCAAAAGAAACGCATGGATTTACTTCAGCGTTTTTCGACGCTTTCTGAAGCGGCCCTTCCTGAAGTGATCAAACAGGAAGAAGAATTGGTTGATAATGAACTCTTCACCCTGTTAAACCGCCTGTTGCAGGGTACTGCTGCTTCGGGTGACGAGGCTGGACTGAAACAGCTATCTGCCATTCAGCAAGCGTTGCTCGAACACAGCGCGTTTGGGCGCGAGATTAAGCAGCAGGCGGAAGAAATCGAAGCGGCGCGCAAAAGCCTCGAGGACGCTGGCGACGAGCTGACCCGCGAAATGTTGTTGGATCTGGTGATCGAAGCGGCCGACAACGAAGTGCGTTTGAATGCCCTGGTTAGTTTGGCGCGCCCCGGTTTAGATTACGTTTTCTTCCAAGAACTGAGCGCAAAGATTGAAGTAGCCAGCGAGGAAGAACAGGTTAAGCTCACCAAACTTCGGGAAGAACTGCTTGATATCACCGGTAAGATCGATAAGGAATTGCAGGCGCGCCTCACGGTTGCCCAGCAGAATCTTGAAGCGCTGCTATCGCAGGAAGACCCCGGTGAAGCCCTCGCTCAAAATCCTGGCATCCTAGATGATTTCTTTTTGCAGGTCTTGAATCAAGCGGCTGCTGACGCCGAAAACAAGAAGGACACGCTTCGCAAAGACAAACTTGAAGCCCTTTTGCAGGCTATTCAGCGTTTGATTACACCCGGCTACAACCCCAATCTCTTGCAGGAACTCATGGAAGCTCCGGATGATACTGCCCGGGCGACTATCGTTGAGGCGCATGCCGAGGAGATAACCCCTGAGTTTGTGGAAAGTTTGTCGGGAATGTTGCTGCAGCTTCAAGAGGGCGAGGATCAAGAGCTGGCTGAAAAGGTTCGGGCCGCCTACCGCGCTTCGCTGAAAGCCTCGATGAAGCGGGGTATGCAAGCCGAGCAATAGTTTGAGGGCCGCAAGCGCTTTAGTTACCCGTGACCGGGTTATCCAGGCGCAGGCCATGCCCACGCACGGTAACTACATAGCTATGTGCTTTGTCATGGTTGGCTAGGCGATCGCGTAAGCGCCGCACCAGCGCATCTAGCGCCTGATCTGAAACCCCGTAAGCCTGTTCCTTGTCCCAGATACGCTTCACGATTGTTTCGCGCGGCACCAATTCCTCACTGCGATAAAGCAGCTCCAACAAGCTGAATTGGGCAGCGGAGAGCGGCGGCACGATTTCTGCCCCGTTTACCCAAACCCGTCGAGATGGCTTATCCAGTTTGAGCCGCCGCCGCGGATCAGGGATGGCGTTCTCAAAGTCGAGCGGGATTGTGGCGTCTGATGTGAGGAAGGTGAAGTTTTGTGCCAGCGCGATTTGAATCAAATCGCCATCTTCGAGAACCACTGGCCCATTAATGATTTCGCCCGCATGATAAGTGCCATTTTTGCTATTGAGGTCTTCGAGGATTACGCCTTCTGCACTGGGCGTAAAGCGCGCGTGGCGTCGTGAGATTTTACGGTCGGCGATCACGATATCGCAATCGCCCTCCCTGCCAACGGTAAGGGACTTACGAATTACCCACCTCTCCCCATTCAGGGGCCCACTTTGCCCGATCAGCACGGGGAGGCTATCACTGCTTGGCGTCATTTTCTCTCCGAAGGTTATAATACCAAAGTTCGGCCGTCCCAGCTGGCGCGCTTTTTCGCTAGCCAGAGCGGCTGTTATTTTGTGGAGAAGAGACCCTATGCCTTTAGAAACAGGCGAAGTAATACGCACCCGTTACAAAATCAAGCAATTCATTAGCCGTGGGGGGATGGGAAGTATCTATCTAGCTGAAGACCTGCGGTTGGAGGGGCGTTTGTGTGCCATCAAAGAGGTGCGCCTTGATTATTCTCTCACCGATGAAACACTTCGCCAAACGCGCGATCAATTCCAGCGCGAAGCTAACGTCTTGGCTCGGCTGGATCACCCCAACCTTCCCAAGGTCTCCGATTTCTTTTCCGAAGAGCATAGCGATTTCCTGGTTATGGATTATGTTCCCGGTGAAGACCTGCGTGCGTTGATGATTGATTCTCGCCAGCGCAATGAATTTCTCAATGAGGCAGAGGTGCTCTCCTGGGCGGGGCAAATCCTGGACGCGCTGGACTATTTACACAGTCAGGATCCACCCATCCTGCACCGTGATATTAAGCCAAGTAACCTGAAACTGACTCCCAATAAAGTGGTGAAACTTGTTGATTTTGGATTGGTGAAGGTTCTGGCGGCGAAAGAGGCCACCCTGACAATTGTTCAGGGCCGCGGCACGGCGCTGTATACTCCGCTTGAGCAATACGGCGGCGATACGGGGCATACCGATGTACGCAGTGATGTTTATTCCCTGGGGGCAACTCTCTACCATTTGCTGACCAACACACCTCCGGTTGAAGCTCGTGAGCGTTTCTTGCAGCCGGATGGTATGCCTGCGATGGTAGAAATAAATCCTGAGATCAGCCCGCGGACCGAGCGAGCTGTGATGTGGGCGTTGCGACTGCACCCTGAAGAACGCCCCCAAAACATTGAAGCGTTAAAATCCACGTTGCTGGGTGATTGGGAACCTGCGGATCGGCCACGCAACTACCTTCCACGGCCTTCTTTGGCGGATGTGATTAGCTCTCGTGTTGAACGCGGGATGTTGTGGGTGGCTGCCAGTCTGATGCTGCTTAGCTTGATTGCAGCCATCAGTTCCTGACACTAAGTCCGTTTTCTGCTTCTATTCTTCCATATCCAGGCCAATGCCCAACCGAAGCCGGCTGCAAACACCGTTATCAACACTACGCCCAGTGCTCCCCAAGTTTGCAAGAGTTCGGCACTTCCGGGCATTCCAAGCGCCAGGTAGGTGGTGCTGGACAAGCCACCAATAAAGGTAGCTAAAGCCCAGCGCACTGCCCACCGCACATTTGCCATCTGGCTCCCCGTCTGATAAGCGAGCAAGCTTACAAATAAAGAAACCACGACAGCCAGAAACCAATCAACCAAATCTGCCACCAGCAATAAATCGTCGCTTGTCTGAGTACCTGGATCGCCGCTTGACGATTCGGTTGCTGCATTGGCTTGAAGAATTGCTACAGCCGTCTGAGTTGCCTGCAGAGCAATTCCCTCAGGATTGACACCGCTCACATCGAACTGCTGGGTTACAGAGGTTGCAGGCGGGGAGCCACTCTGAGCCAGAATTTCCATGCTGCCCTCGATCTCGATGGAATAACTGGCTTGCCCGATTCCGCTCCGTGTGGTGGTGTTTATCTGCCTTTGGATCGGCGTCCCCTCTGTATTGATTGTGATCATGAAGCTCACCGGCGTGTTGTCCGGCACGGGGTTCCCGTTTTTATCCATGATCGCTCCAGCGGAGAGCGCCAGCAAATCGCCGGCTTGAAAGACTATTCGCTCGCCCGCAGTGGGTGTTTCGTTGACGTCGCCCTGCTCCTCAGGTGTGTTGGTGGGCTCATTTTGGTCCGTGCGAATTCGGCTCACCTCGAGAGGAACCACTCGATCAGGGTCGGGCGAAGTGACTTCGATTAAGTTATAGCCTGTACCGGCCACGCTGACTGGCGGCGCCCCAGGCTGGGCAATTTCCTGGAATAAGAGACGGGCTGCGACATCCGCCATTTGGCTTTGCTTGCTGTATAAGCCGTAATAGGCGGTTATTTTGGTTATGTCTGTGGCATCCAGATAATAGGGGGCATTCAGGGCAAAGACAATCACTTTTTTGCCTTGAATAAGATCCGGGCGTTCAGCCAGCAGCCTATCAAAGGCCATTGAATCAGGGCGGGTGGCACTTACATCCAGCAGCCCAATAATCACCCAGCCAGCACTCCTTAAGTTGCTAAGCAGCAGATTTTCCTGGCCGGGGATGGTTTCCAGGGCAACGTTGAGTTCGTGGAAGGAAAATGAAGTAACGCTTCCCGGCGCGATTAAATTACCCGCGCCTGGCCCATAAAGGCGCTCAACCGCCCCCTCGAAATCCGCGGGCAGCACCACGCTTTCTTCCCCGCATACATCGCACTGCCTGGCTGTGTAGCTATCGACAATAAAAAGGATACGGTCGTTAATGCGCGGGGTTTCGGGCAAAACGATGGGAATTTCATTGTCGTCGGGGCTCAGCAGGGTGGCTGCCTGACGCCCAATTTCAAAGATTAACTGCTGGTTTTCTCCGATGCGGTCCTGCCCACTGGCACTGGCCAACACCAGCTCTGGGCGAAAAGCGGGATACAGTTTGAACTTAAGCGTCAACACGCGTGTCACCGCCCGGTCAACGCGTTCGGCAAAAGCTGCATCCTCCCGGTATTTCTGTGCGAAAAATTGCACCGTGCTGACAATGGTCGCATAGCTGTTGATGTCCCCGGAGGAAATAAAATCACCGAGGTAGAGAAGATCATTGCCAGCCAGGAACGCATCCCGCGCCACCAAAGGACCATTAAAAACCTGCTCACTAGCGTCGTAGCTGCGCCGCACCGCGCGCGTCCCCAGGCTATCACTAATAATAAGGCCGCCTGATGCGCGCCATTTGTCAAATGCATCCAGAGCCATGAGTTCGCTGAAGGCCTGGGGATCAAAACTGACGGGTCTGGTGGTATCCCGAATGTTGCCTTGAAATCCTTGATAGCGAATATGGGCCATCAGCATTGCGTCAGTCTGAGAAGCCTCATCCGGTGCATCTCCAGTGACCGAGAAAAAGGGCGCCAATTCAATCTGGGTGAGCTCGGTTAATGATTTGCGGATCGTGGGGATCTCTTCATCCAACGGGCGATCTGATCCCCCGTATCCAGGAAGATGTTTGACCACTACAGCTATCTGGTTATTGCTGCCCTCGTGCACGCCGGCAATATACGCCTGACCCATTTGTGCCACCCAGTAGGGGTCTCCTCCAAAACTGAGCGTGCTGATATCTCCGGCGCTTCCTGGGCTGGGGTTTTCCAGTACGTCGAGTGAAGGCCCCAAAAGCAGGTTAATGCCCAGGGCTGAGAGTTCGGAACCCAGCAGCTCCCCAGTGGCAAAAGCCAGATCGGGCTGCCAGGTCGCGCCCAGGGTCATCGCACTGGGCAAGGGGCTAAACCCGCTCAAAATTTGGTCGTTGGGGTAACCGTCGCCGTCCTGAGACACGCCCACCAATAGTGGGATATAGACTGGCTCATACGTATTGCCGCTGATTGGATCGGTTCTTTGATTTTGTGAGGATGAGCTGGTGGCTTCCTGCAGCCCGCGGATCAGGCTTGGGGCCACCTCAAGCAGACTGGGGGCGCCTACAAAATTGTTTTTCTTGCGTTCCAATATGACGCCGCCAATATGGTACGTATAGATGAGGTCGTAGATGGAACTTTCGGGCGGGGCTTGGTTGCCTTCAAAGGACACGATGAACAGCTGGCCGACGCGCTCTTCAGGCGTCATGGTTTCGAGCAGAGTGCGTGCCTTGGCCTCGGGATCGCCTGCTTGTGCGACGGGGCCCGCAGACGTTGTGGAGACGCCCAGGATTTGCGCGAGGAGGGCGCCCACGAAGAACAGGCGTCCCCACAAGTTAAAGCTCAAGAGACCCTCTCTTGTAGGTGGATAACACTTTCTCACTGGGGTAAATGTTTTCGTTTTCATCCGCGATCTTAATACACAGCGGTTTCCCTCTGCGTTTGGTGTGCGCGGCATTATAGCATCTGGGCCATGCGGGCTTTCGGGCACATCGCATATAATCGAAAGCCATGAAACTTTCTGTCATTGTTCCTGTTCACAACGAAGTGAACACTATTGGCCAAATTATTAAGCGAGTTCAGGATGGCGGGCTTGTCACCGAAATTGTGGTCGTGGACGATGCCTCCACGGATGGAACTTCGGAAATCCTGGCTAAGCTAAACGGGCGCAAAGGAATCAAAGTGCTCTCGCATAAGAAAAATCAGGGCAAGGGAGCTGCTATTCGAACCGGCCTGACGGCGATAAGCGGCGAACTAGTTCTAATTCAAGATGCAGACCTCGAATACGACCCTCAAGATTATCCGCGCTTATTGAAGCCAATCGAAGAAGGACGCGCAGATGTAGTTTACGGCTCCCGCTTTTTGGGTGGTCCGCGCCGGCCTATTCTGTTCTGGAATATGGTCGCGAACCGGCTGCTCACTTTGCTGACAAACATTCTTTACAATAATATTCTTACGGATATGGAAACGGGCTATAAGCTTTTTCGGAAGGAAGTGATTCTTTCAATCCCATTTCATTCGAATCGTTTTAACTTTGAGCCCGAAATCACGGCCAAATTGTTAAAGCGCAAAGTGCGGATTGTAGAGGTGGCAATTTCTTTTTATCCCCGCGATTATTCGGAGGGCAAAAAAATAGGGCTTCGAGATGCCTTTCAAGCCCTTTGGGCAATTATTCGCTATCGGTTTGCCGACTAATTGCCCGCACTGGCTTTGATATCGCGCACATTCAGTTGAAGCGTGCGTTTGCCGTTGAACTCGTTCACTTCAAAGTTGTAGAGCAAATCAATTTCTTTTGGCATGTCATTCGCCCAATGTCCCTGGCGGAAGGCAATGGCGTCGAAGGTTACCCAGCCATCGGTAACACTTAGTTTTAGATGACTCGCGTCGCTTCCGACCGTGCGGCTGGAGCGGACGCCGAGTTTGCGGCTCACGAATTGGGGCTGCGGGTTGCCATAACCGGTAGGCTCCAGCAATTCCAATTGGTGTAGTAAATCCGGTTTTAGATCGGCCAGCGCCACCTCTGCATCCGCTTGCAGGGTAGGGCGCAGTTCGAGGCCTCCAAGTTCTTTTTGTGCCCGGCCATTCAACCGTTCCAGTGCCTCATTGAGCCGATCGTTGCGGATCGTAAAGCCCGCCGCGGCCGCGTGCCCCCCAAAGTTTTCAAACAACTCCGCACAGCTTTGCAATGCATCGGTGATGTGGAATTCCGGGATGCTGCGACAAGAAGCTCGCGTGAACTCTTCGCCTTGCTCGCCGACAATGGCCGGCCGGTGATAACGCTCGGAAAGCCTTGAAGCCACTAGGCCCACGATGCCCGGGTTGTAATCGGAATGGAATGCCGAAATGAGTAGCTTGTTCTCGTCCTCGGCTCCGGCCAGCTCCTCGGCGCTCTGAGCCATCTCTAAAGTAATACGCTGTCGCTCGCGGTTGCGGTTATCCAGTTCCTGAGCCAGTTTGCCCGCTTCGAAAACATCCTGGGTTACCAATAATTGATAGGCATCCATGCTGGATCCCATGCGCCCTGCCGCATTGACGCGTGGCCCAAGCATAAATCCTACGTCGCTGGCACTTATTTTGGCTGGCGTTAACCCTGCGATACCCATCAGGCTCATCAAGCCTTGCCGGTGTGGCCGACGAAGATAGCCGAGCCCTTTGCGGACCAGTGTCCGGTTTTCTCCTACTAGCGGCACCAGATCGGCGATAGTCCCGAGCGTAAGTAGGTCAAGCAAATGCTCGTTTGTCCAGTGCGAGGGTTTTAACTCAGATGCCAGAGCACAAACCAAGAGGTAGGCCGTGCCAACCCCGGCCAGGTTCTTGTTGGGGTACTCATCTCCGGGCAGCTTGCTGTTGATGATCGCGGTTGCCGGAGGCAACTCGGGCCCGATTGAGTGGTGGTCGGTGATGATCAATTCCAGCCCCAATCGCAGCGCCTCTTCCGCTTCGGGGATGGCCCGGATTCCGCAATCAACGGTCACCACTACTTTGGCCCCCTGCTCAGCCAGTTCAATCAGAGCGGCGCGGTTGAGGCCATAGCCTTCATCAAAGCGATCCGGGATGTAGGCTCGCACGTTGGCTCCAAAAGCTTCCAAGCTATGGCTGAGTAGCGCAGTGGCGCTCACTCCATCCGCATCGTAATCGCCGTAGACTACGATGGCCTCACCGTGCTTGATGGCGCTGGCCAGCCGATCCACCGCGGCTCCCATTCCCTTCATTTGGAAAGGATCGCTCTCCGGGGACAGGGCCGCCAGGAAGTCCATTGCGGACTGCTGATCGGCGAGGCCGCGGTTGAACAGCACCTGTCGCAACAAGGCTGGATATTTTTCGAGATTCTTTTCCGCTTCAGGGGATATGCTCTTTGCGATCTGCCAGCGTTTTTCCATGAACCGTAATTTGCCTCCGGGTGTGCGTTGCTATCATACCAGCGGGCGGTATCTCGGGCTTTTAACGCTTCGTTGACGCTCTTTCTAAAGGCGGTTATGATGCCGGTTATGCTTGCGAGGCTAGCTAAATGGGGGCATAAAGCACGGCAGAGCATCCTACGCGTTCTGCGCTGGCTCACTCCAGGATTGGGTGTCAAACGCTGGATAGTGCTCATTCTCTTGGGAACCACCCTTATTGGCGTGGGCGTTGCGGTTCTTTTGTTGGATATTTACCGCACCGCGCCTGATTCCTGGTGGTTGCCCGCGCTTTCCTGGGCCTCGCTCCGTTTTCTCGAACGCCCTTTACGAGCCGTTGTGTTCGGCGGTTTGGGTGGTCTCATGGTGGTTGGCGGTGTGTTGGGGCTCAACCGTGCGCTGCTGGCCCCCTACCTGCGCCCAGGCCGCCCGGTAGTAGACACATTGGCCGGGTTCCGCAAGCGAGGCCGTGGGCCGCGCATTACTGTGATCGGCGGCGGACACGGCCTCTCCACGCTCCTACGGGGACTCAAGGAGCACACCCACAACATTACCGCGATTGTTACTGTCGCTGATGATGGCGGATCCTCGGGGCGCTTGCGCAGCAGTTTGGGTGTGCTGCCACCAGGCGATATACGCAATTGCCTGGCCGCTCTCTCCAATGATGAAACACTCATTACCCAACTCTTTCAATATCGCTTCTCCAGTGGGGATAACGGATTGGAAGGACATTCTTTCGGCAATCTTTTTATCAGCGCACTGAGCGAAATCACCGGAAGTTTTGAGCAGGCAGTTGCGGAATCGGGCCGTGTGCTATCGGTGTACGGGCGCGTCATCCCCGCCACGCTGCATGATGTTCGCCTGGTTGCGGATTTGGCCATGCCCTTGTCGGACGGCTCCTTACGAGTGCGCGGCGAGAGCCAGATCCCTGAGGTCAATGGCGCTGTTCAGCGCGTTTGGCTAGAGCCCAACAATCCGCCCGCATATCCTTCGGCAGTAAACGCCTTGCTCAATGCCGATATGATTGTGATTGGTCCCGGAAGTTTGTACACCAGTATTATTCCAAACCTGCTCGTGCCGGAGTTGGCCGCCGCGGTGCGCAATAGTCCGGCGCTCAAAGCCTATATTTGTAATGTGGCCACCCAACCGGGGGAAACGGACGGCTATAACTGCGGGGACCATGTTCATGCGCTTGAAGGACATGTGGGCAAGGGCATCTTCGATGTGGTGCTCAGTACGGCAGACGGAGAAGGTGACTTGCCAGACGATGCAGATTGGGTGTTGGCTGAGGAGGGGTTGGATAATGAATACGCGGTGTATCGTGCCCCGGTCGCAGATAAAGGCAGCCCAGGTAGGCACGATTCGAATAAGCTGGCCCAGAAATTGATTGAGCTCTATCAGGAGCGAACAGGCCCATTGGTTGCCAATTAATTTAGTTGGCAAATTGAACAAGTCTGTAATCTAAAAGTGATATCGCGAGTTCAACCAGCCAACACTTTATCGCTGCACAAGACTCTGCCTAGTATTAAAGGTTCGCATGTTTAACAAAAAAACTATCGCAGATATTGACCCTCACGGTAAGCGTATGTTGGTGCGCGTTGATTTCAATGTGCCTGTTCAAGGCGGAAAGGTTACTGACGACACGCGCATTCGAGCAGCCCTGCCTACGATTAATGGTTTGCTGGAGAATGGCGCTGCGGTGATCCTCTGTTCCCACCTGGGACGCCCCAAAGGGAAACCTGAGGAAGCTCTTTCGCTTCGGCATGTGGCTGCTCACCTCGAGGAGTTGCTTGATGCGCCGGTGAGTTTTGCTGAAGATTGTATCGGCCCGGTAGCTGAGCAGGCCGCCGCCAAGCTACATCCCGGTGAGGTTTTATTGCTTGAAAACACTCGCTTTCATCCTGAGGAAAAGGCCAATGATCCTGCAATGGCTGCCGCGCTGGCAGGCTTGGCAGAAATCTACGTGAACGATGCTTTTGGCTCCGCGCATCGGGCGCATGCCTCCACGGAGGGGGTAGCGCATCATCTTCCGGCGGTCGCGGGCTTGCTTATGGAAAAAGAGATTCGCTACCTCGGCCAGGCGCTGGATAGCCCGAAACGACCCTTTGTGGCTATTTTGGGAGGGGCCAAGGTAGGGGATAAGATTCAAGTCATCCGCAATTTGCTAAAAAAAGCAGATCGCTTATTGATCGGCGGCGGCATGGCGAATACGTTTTACAAGGCAAAGGGCTTGCAAATGGGCAAATCGCTCGTGGAAGAGGAGGCCGTGGAGAGTGCGGCGGCATTGCTTCAAGAGGGGAACGAGCGACTGGTGCTGCCCATCGACTTTGTCATTGCGGATGCCCTTTCCGAGGACGCGGAGAAAAAGACCATTCCTGCGGGTGATGTCCCCGCAGATTGGATGGTGCTGGATATCGGCCCCAGCACTGTTGAGCTATTTGCCCGGGAAGTGTCCAAAGCGGGCACTGTGGTGTGGAACGGCCCGATGGGTGTATTTGAATTGCCCTCCTTTGCCAAGGGTACCTTTGCACTCGCGAAGGCACTAGCGGATTCTCCGGCCGTTACCATTGTGGGCGGGGGCGATTCGGCAGCGGCTCTCCAGCAATCGGGATTGGCTGATCGCATTACCCACCTATCCACTGGAGGCGGCGCATCGCTAGATATGCTGGCCGGGAAAATCTTGCCCGGTTTAGCCGCCCTTCAAAACAAGGAGTAACTATGCCCCGCACCCCATTGGTAGCCGGAAATTGGAAAATGCATAAAACTGTGTCGGAGGCCCTGCAATTGGTTGAGGTGCTGCTTCCCCGGCTTGAGGCTGTAAGCGGAGTGGAAAGCCTGCTTTGCCCACCGAGCACCGCCTTGATGCCGCTTTCTGCTATTTTGGATAAGAGCCGGATTGCATTGGGGGCGCAAAATCTTTTTTGGGAATCAGAAGGCGCCTTTACCGGCGAACTGTCTGCTTCGATGGTGGCGGAATTTTGCCAGTACGTCATTATTGGCCATTCGGAACGCCGCCAAATTTTTGGGGAAACGAATGATGAGGTTAATCGGAAAATCCTGGCCGCGATAGCTGTGGGATTGATGCCAGTGCTTTGTGTGGGCGAGAGCTTGGCGGAGAATGAGGCCGGTCGGGCCGCCGAGATCATTACGGGTCAACTGCAAGCCGCGCTCAAGGACGTGGCTCTCTCGGGTGGTGGGCAACTCGTGATTGCCTACGAGCCGATCTGGGCAATCGGCACCGGCAAGGCCGCCACCCCTGAGGACATCGATACCCTTTTGCGCAACGTGGTGCGCCCCACACTGGCGGGCTTGTTTGGAGAACAGCTTTCCCAGGAGGTCCGCGTTCTTTATGGGGGGTCGGTGAATCCGGGAAACGCCGCTGATTTTTTCGGACAGCCCGAAATAGATGGAGCCCTTGTGGGTGGGGCAAGTTTGGTTGCCGAGGATTTTGTTGCTATCACCCAGGCCGCTTCAGGATAAGGAGTTTCCATGAGCATTGAATTTGAGATTCAAACGATCTTGCCAGCAACGCCGGAACAGGTCTATTTGGCCTGGCTGGATTCTGAAGCCCATAGCGCGATGACTGGGAGCAAAGCTGAAGCAAGCGATCAGGTCGGGGGTAGGTTCACTGCCTGGGATGGATACATCACTGGCGAGACTCTTGAGTTGAGTGCTGGACAGCGAATCGTGCAATCCTGGCGAACCACGGAATTTGAGGAGTCGGAGCCGGATTCTCACCTTGAGATCGAGTTCGCACCTGTTGAGGGCGGAACCAAGCTTACTTTACGACATACTGCTTTGCCGGAGCACGGTGATCAATATCGCCAGGGCTGGGTGGATAGTTATTTTGACCCCATGCGGGAGTACTTTGAAAGCCGCTAATAACCTAGGCGAATCAAAATGTCCCGGTGCATCCGGGACTGCTCAAGATAATTACTTTGCCGCTTCTTTTGCCTGATACATCGCTTTGTCCGCCTGATTGAGCAACTCGTCGATATTAGTCAAATTCTCCGAGCTAACTGCGGAACCGATGCTGGCCGTTGATTGCACTTCATGATCATCCAGCAGTTTGAAAGCAGGTTTCAACGCTTCCTGAATTCGAGCAGTCACCGTATCGGTTGCTGATTCGCTTTCAATATCGTCCAGAAAAATGGCAAACTCATCGCCCCCAAGGCGGCACACCACGTCTTCGGGGCGGATACAGGCTTCCAAACGCCGGGCGTATTCTACGAGTAATTGGTCGCCGGCAAGATGGCCGTAGCTGTCGTTGATTTTCTTGAGGTTGTCAACGTCAATGAACAATATCGCAAATCTATAATCCGCCTCATGGCGAGCACGGCTGATAATACGCTCCAGTCGGTCAATAAAAAAGGCGCGATTCGGTAGCGAAGTAAGCACGTCATGATAGGCGTAATATTGAAGTTGCTCTTCTGTTCGCTTGCGTTCGGTTACGTCGTGCAGCACACACACCCATCCAAGGCTATTGGATTTCATAGGAGCCGCGTGGAAGTCAAAATGTTGGGTGGGTAAGCTGATTTCGAATTCGATTTTCTGGGGTTTACTAAAGTTTGCGACCAGCGATTTACTTGTTTCTTTATCCAACCCGAGGCTGGCCAGCAAATCCATGAGGGGCACGTCTTTGAGTTTTTCCGAGAGCCCCAGTAAACGTTGCGCTGCAGGGCTAAAGCGCTGGAGCTGAAGATCCGCGTCCAGCACGAGAACGGGATCCGGTGTGCTGCGTAGCATCGCATCCAGTAGCGCGTGCTGCTCAAGCAATTGAGCTTCGACGGTGCGCTTCCCGGTGATGTTGCAGAACATGATTTCGGTGCCGAGCATCTCGCCCTCTTCGCTTTTGCTCGCTACTCCGGAACACATGGCGAAAACAGGTTTTCCTTCGCGGTTGTGCAGTGAGACTTCTCGCTCGCGCACATAGCCGTCGCCGGCAATATCGCCGAGAAGGCGCGCGCCCTCTGTATTGTCGTTCCACATGTAGTCTGGGAAGGGTTTGTTCAGAATTTCGGACTCGTCGTGGATGCCCATCATTTCCAGGAAATATGGGTTTGCGTAAATGATCTTGTTGTTGGAGTCTGTGTAGATTACGCCGTCGTGCGCGTTGTTATGGAAGTTTAGATCCTGGGTTGCCCGCTCAAGGAAGTTCTTTTCCATTGAGATTTTTGTGTAGGCTTTCTGAAGTTCGGCCAATTTATGGTTTAGACGCGTAAGCTCGTTTTCAGGATCGTGTTCTTTCGATTGTTTGTTTAAGACGGCCATTGAACCCCTGATCACTTCCTGTCAGAAGTGGAATATAAGGTTTATTCGGCTGAGAGCAAGGATGGGGTTATCGAATCAGCCAAGCAAGACAACTACTATAGGTTAAGGCGTATTTAAATGCAATCCCCCGGGATTCCCATATATTGCTTTAAAACAACGGGCAAAAGCAGCCAAAACAGTCAGCCAGTGCCAAATTGTCGGTCGCCGGCGTCACCCAATCCGGGAACAATGTATCCAATCTCATTCAAGCGCTCATCAACGGCAGCCAGATAAATGGGCACATCTGGGTGCTTTTCTTGAAGGTGTTTAATTCCTTCCGGGGCGCCTAAAATCCCCAGGTACTTGATTTTTTTCACGCCCCATTTTTTAAGAATGTCGATTGTGGCGGCTGCTGATCCACCCGTGGCCAGCATCGGGTCTAAAACCAGGCAAACACCGACTGTTGTTTCGTTTGGAAGCTTGTTGTAGTACTGAACAGGTTGCAGCGTTTCTTCATCACGGTAAAGGCCAATATGCCAAACTTGAGCTTCTGGCATGAGTTCCCAAATGCCCTCGACCATCCCGAGGCCGGCCCTTAAAATAGGAACGAGCCCGATGGTTTCTTTTAACTCTGATCCATCGGCCTCGCCCATTGGTGAAAACACTGTTTTGCTTGAAACCTGCAAATCTTCTGTGGCTTCGTAAGCAAGTAAGGCAGATACTTCTCTGACTAATTCTCGAAATTTCTTTGGTTCAGTTTCTTTGTCTCGCAAAAGGGTAATTTTGTGCTTAATCAGTGGGTGGGTTGATTCTTTCATAGAAGTCATGGCCATCTCCTGAACTGGTTTGATGCATTATAGTCCAAGCTGTCCGGCCAAAAATGGCCTAAAGCGACGGGTAAAGGCCTCATGTATAATCTTTCTGATGAGCAACGAAACCGATCGTTTAGTCGATCCCCAACCAAAAACCGAGGAGCGTTTAGATACCACCTTGCGACCTCGTTTGCTCAGCGAACTCATCGGTCAGGAACGAATCAAGGAAAATCTCGCGATTTTGATTGAAGCGTCCCTGCAGCGGGGCGAGGCGCTGGATCATGTCCTGTTTTATGGTCCTCCGGGATTGGGGAAAACAACTCTGGCTCATATCCTTGCCAACGAAATGGGGGTGAATATCAAGGTGACCGCCGGCCCCGCCATTGAGCGCCAAGGGGACTTAGCGGCTATCCTCACCAACTTAAATCCGGGCGACGTGCTTTTTATTGACGAGATCCATAGGCTCGGCAAAGCAGTCGAAGAAGTGCTTTACCCTGCGATGGAAGATTTCGCGCTTGATATCGTGATCGGCAAAGGCCCCAGTGCCCGGGCGATCCGCTTGAAATTACCTCGCTTTACGGTGATTGGCGCTACCACTCGCCTGGCCTTGGTGACCGCCCCACTTCGCGCTCGCTTTGGAGCCACATATCGCCTGGACTATTATGAACCCGAAGCGATGCAACAGATTCTTACACGCGCCGCGGAAATGCTAAGCGCGGAGGCAGATGAACAGGGCCTGGCGGAGATCAGCCTGCGCACTCGCGGCACGCCCCGGGTGGCTCTTCGCCTATTACGTCGCGTACGAGATTATGCGCAAGTGCGTGCTGAGAGCATCATCACCAAGCCTGTGGCGGAAGAGGCCTTGGATTTATTGGATGTGGATGACTTAGGATTGGACGAAATGGATCGCCGCGTACTGCGGGCCATTATAGAAAAATACAATTGTGGGCCTGTGGGGCTAAACACCGTAGCAGCCTCGGTGAGTGAAGAGGCGGATACGATTATGGACGTAGTAGAGCCCTATTTGATGCAGCTTGGCTTTCTTGAACGCAGCTCCCAGGGGCGTATCGCCACAGCGGCCGCTTGTGCGCATCTCGGACTGGATTACCCGCAGAAGCCAGACTCCCCTAAACTTTTTTAGCGTTTTCCAATTTTGAAAACAAGCGATTTTGATTATTCTTTGCCCCCCGAGGCAATTGCCCAAACACCTATCGAACCGCGCGACGCGGCAAAATTGCTGGTATTAAATCGTGCTTCCAATGAATTTCAGCATACAACTTTTGCCCATTTGGGCGATTACCTTAACCCGGGAGACGTCCTGGTTGCAAATAGCAGCCGCGTGATTCCCGCCCGCTTGGCTGTCCACAAGGTTAAATCCGGAGGAAAGGGGGAGCTGTTATTGCTGGAGCAAAAAAATTCAACCACCTGGAAAGCAATGGTGGGCGGAAAGGGGCTTCGAAAAGGTGTCCGGGTTGAATTGAATAATGGTTCACAGGCCGAAATCGTGGATGAACTTGATGGCGCGTTGCGGCTC